>NZ_DASVFL010000337.1:0-2808 GCF_036380075.1 Lentzea sp.
GAGGAGCCGGAGGAGCCCATGGAAGAGGAAGAGGTCAAGCGCGAAGCGGTGACCCGGCGCGTCCCGCCGAAGCCGAAGCAGCAATAGGGCGGGGACGGCAGAGCATGGGAGCACAGCTTCGCGCGGTCAGGCAGCGGATCCGGGCCATCCAGTCCACTGCCAAGATCACCCGTGCCCAGGAGCTCATCGCGTCCTCGCGGATCATCCAGGCGCAGCAACGGGTGCGGGCCTCGGCGCCCTACGCGGCGGAGCTGACCCGCGCGGTGGAGGCGGTGGTGAGCCGGTCCTCGCAGATCGACCATCCGCTGGTCCGCGAGCCGGCCAGCGCCGATCGGGTCGCCGTGCTGATCCTCACCAGCGACCGGGGCTTCGCCGGCGGTTACAACGCCAACGTGCTGCGCGAGGCGCAACGGCTGCGGGCGCTCCTGGAGGAGGAGCGCCGCGTCGCGGTGCAGACCTACGTGAGCGGGACCAAGGGCATCACCTGGCACCGGTTCCGCGACCGCGAACTGGCCGGCGAGTGGCGCGGCTACTCCGAACGGCCCGCGCCGGCCAACGCCGCCGAGATCGCCCGCGCCCTGCTCGACGCCTTCGAGCGGCCCACCGCCGAAGGCGGGGTCGACGAGATCCACCTCGTTTACACCGAGTTCGTCTCCATGCTCACGCAGCGGCCCACGGTCCGCCGCATCCTCCCGCTCGAGGTGCAGGAGGTGGAGGAGGAGCGCCACGAAGGCCCGATTCCGCCGTACGAATTCGAGCCGTCGCCGCAGGCCGTCTTGGATGCTCTTCTCCCGTGGTATGTGGAGAACCGGATCTACCACGCGCTGCTGGAGAGCGCGGCCGCCGAGATCGCGGCGCGGCGGCGCGCCATGAAGTCGGCCACCGACAACGCCAACGAGCTGCTCGAACAGTTCACGCGTGAGGCCAACAAGGCACGCCAGGCCGAGATCACCCAGGAAATCAGCGAGATCGTCGGGGGCGCCAACGCGCTGGCCGAGACAATCGCAGGGAGCGAGTGAGGGTCAGATGACCGCAACCACAGAGAACTCAGCCACCGACGGCGGCGGCCGCGACGGCACCGGCCCGGTCGGACAGGTCGCGCGGGTCACCGGGCCGGTCGTGGACGTGGAGTTCGGCGCCGAGCAGATGCCGGACATCTACAACGCGCTGCACGTCGATGTGACCCTGGGCGAGTCGTCCAGGACGCTGACCCTGGAGGTGGCGCTGCACATCGGCGACAACATGGTCCGGGCGATCTCCATGCAGCCCACCGATGGCCTGGTCCGCGGGGCCACGGTCATCGACACGGGCAGTGCGATCACCGTGCCGGTGGGCGACGTGACCAAGGGGCACGTGTTCAACGTGCTGGGCGAGACGCTGGACGTGCCGACCGCGTCCCTGAAGATCGCTGACCGCTGGTCGATCCACCGGGATCCCCCCGCCTTCGACAAGCTGGAGGCGAGGACGGAGATCCTGGAGACCGGGATCAAGGTCCTCGACCTGCTCACCCCCTACGTGAAGGGCGGCAAGGTCGGCCTGTTCGGCGGCGCCGGTGTCGGCAAGACCGTGCTCATCCAGGAGATGATCACGCGTATCGCGCGTGAGTTCTCCGGTACGTCGGTGTTCGCCGGCGTCGGTGAGCGCACCCGTGAGGGCACCGACCTCCTCCTCGAGATGGAGGAGATGGGCGTTCTCAGCGACACCGCGCTGGTCTTCGGTCAGATGGACGAGCCGCCCGGCACGCGCATGCGCGTCGCGCTGTCCGCTCTCACGATGGCGGAGTACTTCCGCGACGTGCAGAACCAGGACGTGCTGCTCTTCATCGACAACATCTTCCGGTTCACCCAGGCCGGTTCCGAGGTGTCGACCCTGCTGGGCCGCATGCCTTCGGCCGTGGGTTACCAGCCGACGCTGGCGGACGAGATGGGTGAGCTCCAGGAGCGCATCACCTCGACGCGCGGTAAGTCGATCACGTCGCTGCAGGCCATCTACGTGCCCGCCGACGACTACACCGACCCCGCCCCGGCGACCACCTTCGCCCACCTGGACGCGACGACGGAGCTCTCCCGTCCGATCTCCCAGAAGGGCATCTACCCGGCCGTCGACCCGCTGTCGTCGTCGTCTCGAATCCTCGAGCCGTCGATCGTCGGCGAGGAGCACTACCGGGTCGCCCAGGAGGTGAAGCGCATCCTGCAGAAGTACAAGGAGCTGCAGGACATCATCGCCATCCTCGGCATGGACGAGCTCTCCGAGGAGGACAAGGTCCTCGTCGGTCGCGCGCGTCGTCTCGAGCGCTTCCTCGGCCAGAACTTCATCGTGGCCGAGAAGTTCACGGGTCAGCCCGGGTCGTTCGTGCCCATCAAGGACACGATCGAGGCGTTCGACCGCGTGTGCAAGGGCGAGTTCGACCATTTCCCGGAGCAGGCGTTCTTCTCCTGCGGCGGGTTGGACGACGTCGAGGCCAACGCCAAGAAGCTGGCTGGTAACTGATTCTGGTTCGTTTTCCCTGGGCCGTTCCTCCTTTGTGGAGGGACGGCCCTTTGGGTTTTTGGGGGGTGTGTTTCCGGGGTTCCAGCGTGGTTGCCCTCTGGCGGGCGGGTGCCTGTTCCAGCGTGGGCGTGCACCCCCGGACGAAAGAGCGTTGTTCATCGCCGCTTCGCGACGATTGCGATTGGGGCTTGACTTCGGGGCCCTTGCGAGGCGCTGTGGTCGGCCGGAAAACGGCCGGACGCTTCGCGACCGGCCGAGCCCGAGAGGGGTAGCACCTCGCACCCAAAGTCAAGCCCCAATCGCACAAGAACGGGTGGG
>NZ_DASVFL010000338.1:0-45748 GCF_036380075.1 Lentzea sp.
CCTCGACCCGTCGCTGCTCGACGCGGCCGAGGTCGACGGCGCCACCCTGCCCCAGACCGTCCGGCACGTCGTCGTCCCCGGTCTGACGCGCACCATCCAGTTCGTCTTCGTCACCACCCTCATCGGCATGCTGACGTCGATGTTCGGCCTGGTCTACGTGATTACGAGCGGCGGCCCGGAGGGGTCGACCTACCTGCCCGAGTACTACGTCTGGATCCAGCAGGGGCAGATGAGCCGGCCCGCGCTCGCCTCCGCCGCGTCCACCGCGCTGTTCCTGATCATGCTCGTGGTGGGGCTGGCGCAGATCGCCGTCCTGCGGCGCACGGGCCGGGAGGACTGATGGCCCGCACCCGACCGGCCAGGTGGGTGGCCGCGATCCCGATGGCGCTGCTCGCGCTGGCCACGGTCTACCCGCTGGTGTTCACCACCAACGTCGCGCTGAAGACCCGCCGCGAGTACGTCCTCGACCGGTTCTCCCCGGCAGGCGCGTGGAACTGGGACAACCTCGTGCGGGCGTGGACGAGCGTGGGGATGTCGCGCTACTTCCTGAACTCGGTGGTCGTCGTGACCTGCTCGGTCGCGCTGCTGCTCGTGGTCGGGTCGATGGCGGCGTTCGCGTTGGCACGGCTGAGGTTCCGCGGTTCGTCCGCGCTCTTCCTCGGCGTGCTCGCCGCGCTGTTCGTCCCCTTCCAGGTGATCATGGTCCCGCTCGCGCGGATCATGGCGGGTGCGGGGCTGACCGACACCTACCCCGGTCTCGTGCTCGCCTACACGGCGCAGTTCCTGCCGTTCACGATCTTCCTCCTGACGAGCTACTACTCCACCGTGCCCGCCGACGTCGTCGACGCCGCACGCATCGACGGGAACTCGGTGTACGGGGTCTACTGGCGGATCATGCTGCCGATCGGCGCCCCCGCCCTGCTGTCCGTCGGTGTGCTCGACGCGTTGTTCTGCTGGAACGACGTGCTGATCGCGCTGCTGCTGATGCCGTCCGCCGAGCACCGGACGCTCATGGTGGGCGTCACCTCGTTGCGCGGCCAGTACTCCGACGACATCCCGACCTTCGCCGCCGGCGTGCTGATCGCGGCGGTGCCGGTCCTCGTCGTCTACCTGTTCCTGCAACGCCAGATCGCCGACGGCGTCACCGCCGGGTCCACGAAGGGCTGACCATGCGCATCATCGGATACCGGACTCTCACGACGGTCCAGGACTGGGGCCGGCCCGTCGGCGACGCCAACGGCGTGTACGCCGACGGAGTCGTGCGGGTGCCGATCGTCGTCGTCGAGACCGACGCGGGCATCAGCGGCGTCGGTCTCGGTCCCTGCGTGGAGATCGAGAACGTCTTCGCCGCCATCGAGGGCGAGGACCCGCGGTCGGTCACCGCCCTCTACGACACGATGCTGCGCCGCACGTTCAAGGCGGGTCATGCCGGCGCGGTGTTCGGCACCATCGGCGCGATCGACACCGCGTTGTGGGACATCAAGGCCCAGGCCGCGGGGGAACCGCTGTGGCGGCTGCTCGGCGGGCGCGACCGCCGGGTGCCCGCCTACGCCTCGGGACTCGACATCGCGCTGGACGACGACGAGCTCGTCGCGGTGTACGGGGCCTACGCGGAGCTGGGCGTGCGCGCGGCGAAGATCAAGGGCGGCCTCGACGTCGAGCACGACGCCCACCGCCTCGCCCTCGTCCGCGACGTCCTCGGCGGGGCACGGCGCGCAGGACGGCCCAGCCTGATGCTCGACGTCAACGAGACCTGGACGCGCAAGCAGGCCGTCCGGTACGTGAGCGAGCTCGAACGCACGCTGGACCTCACGTGGATCGAGGAACCCGTCCGGCGGTGGGACGCGGAAGGGCACGCGGCGGTCGGCCGCGGGATCCGCGCCTCCGTCGCCACCGGCGAGAACCTCACCGGCCTCGAACAGCACCGGGCGCTCATCGCGGCCGGGGCCGTGGACGTCGTGCAGACGGCCGCGGTCTGGGGCATCACGCACTTCCTGCGGGTCGCCGCGCTCGCGCACGCGCACGACCTGCCGGTCAGCCCGATCGGCACGACGCCTGCCGGTCTGCTGCACGCCGCCACGTCCGTGCCCAACCACCTCGTGAGCGAACTGCAGGACCTCCACCCGCCGGTGGGCGTCTCCGTGGACGTGCGCGTGGAGGACGGCGCCTACGTCCTCGGCGACGGTCCCGGGCTGGGCGTGCGGGTGGACGAGGAGGCGGTCGCCCTGGCGAGCCACCTGCTGCCCGACCCGCTGGCCGGCGGTGCGCACATCCGCCCCGAACGCGCCGGGCGGCGGCTGCACGCGGTCGACACCGGCTGACGCCCGCTCGTGGCGCGACCGGCGAGCGCCGTCACCGGTCGATCCGGCCGGGATCCCCCGCTTCGCCGCGGCGCACGAGCCACGCCTCGGTGATGTGGGTGAACATGGCCTCCGCCGCACCAGTGGGGTCGTGCGCGGCGATGCGGTCGTAGACGCGCCGGTGCCCGGCGTTCGACGCCTGGCACAGCTCGCGGCTGCTCTCGCCGCGGTAGCCGGCCGTGTGGAGGGCCTGCGACTGCAACGAGCGCACGACGCCGCGGGCGATGCGGTTCCCCGACGCCACCATGACCGCGTCGTGGAAGAGGCGGTCGTGCTCCTCGTAGCCGGCGATGTCGTCGACGAGCTCGTCCATCCTGTCCACCAGCGCCCGCAACCGTTCGACGGTGTCGTCGTCCGCCGTCCGTGCCGCGACGTGCGCCATGTCGGACTCCAGCAGCCGCCGGGTCACGACGAGGTCGTCGAGGGTCGCGAGGCTCTCGTCCTCGGCGATCGCGGCGACGAGCACCTGCGCGTCGAGCATGTTCCACCGCACCGGCGGGTTCACGGTCGTGCCGGAACCCTGGCGCACCGTGACCAGACCCTTCTCCTGCAACACCTTCACCGCCTCGCGGATGACGGTCCTGCTCACCGAGAAGGTCTCGCAGAGCACCGGCTCCGGCGGCAGGGTCATGCCGGCGGGATAGGTGTGCCGCACGATGCGCTGCACCAGTTCCGCGGTGACGGCGGCGGCGAGGCTGGCGGGCCTGCGCGTCCATCCCGGATCCGCGGACACACCCGGTTCCGCCTGCTGTCCTGTCGTGGTCATGCTCGACTCCGTTGCGCCGCGGCGGTGTTGATCTCAACCCGACAGTATACGTAACACCATTGACGTCACACGTCATACGAGTTACGTTCGGTGTGTTCCGCTGGCCGGTCTCCGCACACACCGCCGGTCGTGTTCGCTCCGCCCGAACGGAACAGTCGCGACCCGAGCGCCGACACCCCGCGACGCGCGATCCGCGGTGCCGCACCGGGATCGCCACCCGCCGCGTGCGCTCACCCTCACCCGCCCGGACGTTCCGGCGTGTCCCGCGCCGACCGTCCACCCAGGACACCCACCCCGACGGCCGCCGCGTCCCCACCTCAGGAGGTCACTTGTCCACGTCCTCGTTCCCCGCGGCGCGGCGGCGAACAGCTCTCGCCGCCGTCGCCGTGGCGGTGGCCGCGGCGGTCGGCACCGCTCCCCCGGCCTCGGCCGCCACGACCACCCTCCACGCCTCGCCCTCGGGCACCGGCACCGCCTGCACCGCAACCGATCCGTGCTCGTTGCCGGCCGCGCAGTCCGCCGTGCGGTCGCGCGCCGGGTCGATGTCCGGCGACATCGTCGTGGAGCTCGCCGGCGGGGTGTACCGCCTCTCGCAGCCGTTCCGGCTCACCGCGGCCGACTCGGGCACCAACGGCTACCGCGTGCTGTGGCAGGCGGCCGCGTCGGCCCGTCCCGTCATCAGCGGCGCCAGAGCCGTCACGGGCTGGACGCTCGCCGACGCGGGCAGGAACATCTGGCGCGCCGACGTCGGCGCCGGGCTGGACAGCCGGCAGCTCTACGTCGACGGCGCGATCGCCACCCGTGCGCGCACGCAGGTGAACCGGTCCGACTTCACCTTCACCGACACCGGCATGCGCTTCTCCAACGGCGCCTTGAACTACCTGAACTCCCTGGCGAACCAGAACCGGGTGGAGGTGGAGAGCGTCAACTCCTTCACCGACAGGTACTCGCCGGTGCAGAGCATCAGCGGCGGCTTCCTGACGATGCAGCAACCCGCGTGGAACAACAACACGTTCGGCTACGACACGCTCAACAACCCGTTCCGCGCCGGCCCGCTCTACCTGGCGAACGCGTACGAGTTCCTGGACGCGGCGGGCGAGTGGTACCTCAACCCCGGTACCGGAACCCTGTACTACATCCCGCGTTCCGGGCAGAACATGAGCACCGTCAGCGTCGAACTGCCCACGTTGCAGTCGCTCGTCGCCGTCGGCGGCACCTACGACGCGCCCGCGCACGACATCTCGTTCAGCGGCATCACCTTCACCGGCACGTCGTGGCTCGGGCCCAGCAGCAACCAGGGCTATGCCGACCAGCAGACCGGCGCCTACATCTCCGGCAACTGGAACTGGCCGGCCGACCGGATCAACTCCTGCCGCAGCGGCTGCCCGGCGTTCGAGGCGGTCCGGCCGCACTGGTCGCAGATGCCCGCCGCGGTCCAGATCTCCGCGGCCGCCCGCGTCACCTTCACCGACTCCCGCTTCGTCAACCTCGGGCAGACCGCCATCGGCATCGGCAACGACGCCAACGCGCACACCAGCGGCGTGGGGCTGGGCGCGTCGGGCATCACGGTCACCCGATCGGAGATCGCGCAGAGCTCGGCGGGCGGTGTCGTGGTCGGTGGCGTGCGCGCCGACGCGCACCACCCGAGCGACCAGCGGATGGTCAACCGGGACATCACGGTCAGCTACAACCGCGTCCACGACCTCGGGATCGAGTACCGGGGCATCGTGTCGGTGCTCAACACCTACGTCACCAGCGCGACGGTGGCGCACAACGAGGTCTACAACCTGCCGTACTCCGGCATCTCCCTCGGCTACGGCTGGGGCTCCAACGACGCGGGCGGCAGCAACCACTACGCCGGCAGGGGCCTCTACAACTACCAGCCCCGCTACTCGACGCCCACGACCGCGTCGGGCAACAAGCTGCTGAACAACTACGTCCACGACGTGATGCAGCAGATGACCGACGGCGGCTGCATCTACACGCTGGGCTGGAACCCGAACGCGGAGATCAGCGGCAACTACTGCCTGCGCACCAACGGTTTCTTCGGGCTCTACTTCGACGAGGGCTCCAAGTACTACCGCGCGACCGGCAACGTCTTCTCCGCCACGGGAACGTGGGCCACCGCCAACTACGGCGGTGGCGAGAACATGGGCAGCTGGACGCTCACCGGCAACTGGTCGAGCAACGGCAGCAGCAACATCTCCAACGGCGACCGCGGCAACGTCGTGAACAACAACACCGTCGTCTCCGGCGGTGCGTGGCCGGCCGGTGCCCAGGCGGTGATGGCCGCCGCCGGGCCGGGCGGCAGCAGTGGCGGCGGACGCGAGAACGTCACCGTCGTCGGCACGCAGTCGGGTCGTTGCCTCGACGTCGCCGCCACGGCCAACAACACCGCCGCGCGGCTGTGGGACTGCGGTGGTGCGAACCAGCGCTGGAACTACACCTCCGCACGGCAGTTCACGATCGGCGGCAAGTGCCTCGACGCGTCCGGGAACGGCACCGCGAACGGCACCGCGGCGATCCTCTGGGACTGCCACGGCGGCCTGAACCAGCAGTGGGCACTCAACGCCGACGGCAGCGTCACCGGCGCGCAGTCGGGGCTGTGCCTCGACGCCAGCGGCAACGGGACGGCCAACGGCACACCGGTCGTGCTGTGGGCGTGCCACGGCGCCGCGAACCAGCAGTGGAGCCTGCGGAGCTGACCGGCGCGCCCGCCAGGGCGGACCAGCGGCCGTCCGGCCCCGGAGCACCCGCGCGGTGCCCGGTCCGGACGGCACCGCCCTGCGCCGGAAACGCTAAAACTGTTAGCGCTCACTTTAGCTGCGGCTCGATTTGTTCGAATGTTTTCGACGGCGTTCGACATTGTTCGACACGTGAATTCACCACGCTTCCGCAGCACTTTCCGCCATCCAGCCCAATTCCCGCGAAACATCGCGTTCGCCGTCTTGTGAGCGTGAACAAGGAGCTGCAACACTCCTGGACGGCGCACTCGCAGCGGTATGTGAAATGGGGACGGAGATGCCTCTTTTCCGCCGAAGACGGCTCGTTTCCGGCACCCATGTCCCCCTGCACCGCGGGTGACGGAGGCACAACTCACTCACGCCCGCATTCCGGGCACGTCCGGTGAAAGTGTGGAAGATGAAACTGACAACGAGGTCGGTGGCACTCGTCCCGATCATCACGACTGCCGTGGCGGCGGCCCTGGGGGCCGTGTTCATCGCGTCCGCTCCCGCCAACGCGGCGACCACCCTCGGAGCGGCCGCCGCGCAGTCCGGCCGCTACTTCGGCACCGCCGTCGCGGCGGGCAAGCTGAACGACCAGACGTACGTGAACATCCTCAACACCGAGTTCAACATGGTCACCGCCGAGAACGAGATGAAGTGGGACGCGACCGAGCCCAACCGCGGCCAGTTCAACTACTCGAGCGGCGACCGCATCCTCAACCAGGCCGTGAGCAACGGCAAGCGGGTCCGCGGCCACGCCCTGCTGTGGTACCAGCAGGAACCGGGCTGGGCGCAGCGCCTGGAGGGCTCCGACCTGCGCCAGGCCATGATGAACCACGTCACGCAGGTCGCCACCCACTACAAGGGCAAGATCTACGCCTGGGACGTCGTCAACGAGGCCTTCGCCGACGGCGGCAGCGGCGGCCGGCGTGACTCGAACCTGCAGCGCACCGGCAACGACTGGATCGAGGCGGCGTTCCGCGCGGCGCGGGCGGCCGACCCGGCGGCGAAGCTCTGCTACAACGACTACAACACCGACAGCATCAACGCGAAGTCCACCGGCATCTACAACATGGTCCGCGACTTCAAGTCCCGCGGCGTGCCGATCGACTGCGTCGGGTTCCAGTCGCACCTGTCCAACAACGCGCCGTCGGACTACCAGGCGAACCTCCAGCGCTTCGCCAACCTCGGCGTCGAGGTGCAGATCACCGAGCTCGACATCGCCGGCAGCAACCAGGCCAACGCCTACGGTGCCGTGACGAGGGCGTGCATGGCCGTGCGGGCCTGCACGGGCATCACCACGTGGGGCATCCGCGACACCGACTCGTGGCGCACTGGCGAGAACCCGTTGCTGTTCACCGGTTCCGGCGCCAAGAAGGCCGCGTACAACGCGGTGCTCGACGCGCTGAACGCGGGAGGCCCCGGCCCCACGACGACGACCACCACGACGACCACCAACGGCCCCGGCCCCGGTGGCTGCACCGCGTCGGTGTCGTTGAACCAGTGGTCCGACGGGTTCGTCGCCACGGTCAAGGTCACCGCGGGCTCCAGCGCGCTGAACGGCTGGCGGGTCACGGCGACCCTGTCGAACGGCACGGTCACCTCCTCCTGGAGCTCCACCCGCAGCGGCAGCAGCGGCAGCGTGACCTTCACGAACGTGGACTACAACGCCGCGGTGCCCGCGGGCGGGTCCACCGAGTTCGGCTTCCAGGGCACCGGCAACGGCTCGGGGCTCACCCCCTCCTGCACCGCCGCCTGACGTTCCGCACCACACCACCGGAGGACGGCTTCCGCGGCCCGGGCGCACGACCCCGGGCCGCGGAGCCTCCCTGCCCTCGGGAGACGACGATGGCCACGAAACGCAGGTTCTGGGCGACCACCGCCGCGGTGGTGGGACTGCTCCTGACCGTGATCGCCCCGGCGAGAGCGGACAACCCGATCGTGCAACACATCTACACAGCGGACCCGGCGCCGCTGGTCCACAACGGACGCGTGTACCTCTACACGGGACACGACGAGGACGGCTCCACCTGGTTCACCATGAAGGAGTGGCGGGTCTGGTCCTCCGCCGACATGGTCAACTGGACCGACCACGGCTCCCCCATGAACCTCTCCACGTTCAGCTGGGCCAAGCAGGACGCCTGGGCCGGCCAGGCGATCGAGCGCAACGGCAAGTTCTACTGGTACGTCCCCGTCGTCACGAAGGCGACCGGCCGCCCCGCCATCGGGGTCGGCGTCTCCGACAGCCCCACCGGCCCGTTCCGCGACGCCATCGGCAGGCCGCTCGTCGAGAACGGCGAGATCGACCCGACGGTCATGATCGACGACACCGGCCAGGCGTACCTGTACTGGGGCAACCCGAACCTGTCCTACGTCCGCCTCAACACCGACATGATCTCCTACACCGGCGGCATCAACCGCATCCCGCTCACCACCGCGGGGTTCGGCACGCGCACCGGCGACCCGAACCGGCCCACCCTCTACGAGGAGGGTCCTTGGGTCTACAAGCGCAACGGCCTGTACTACAACGTGTTCGCGGCCAAGTGCTGCTCGGAGTTCATCGCCTACTCCACCGCGACCAGCCCGACGGGACCGTGGACCTACCGCGGCACCGTGATGCCCACCCAGGGCGGCAGCTTCACCAACCACCCCGGCATCGTCGACTTCAAGGGCAGCTCGTACTTCTTCTACCACAACGGCGCCCTGCCCGGCGGTGGCGGCTTCACCCGCTCCGTCGCCGTGGAGAAGTTCTCCTACAACGCCGACGGCACCATCCCGACGATCAACATGACCACGACCGGACCTCCGGCGGCGGACACGCTCAACCCGTACGTCCGCCAGGAAGCCGAGACGATCGCCTGGGGCAGCGGCCACGAGACCGAGCCGTCGAGCGAGGGCGGCATGAACCTCTCCAACCTCAACAACGGCGACTACGTCAAAGTGAAGAACGTGGCCTTCGGCGCCGGTGCGAACCTCTTCACCGCGCGGGTCGCCGCCACCGCCGCCGGCAGCTCTATCGAGGTCCGCTCCGGCAGCCCGACCGGTGCCCTCGCCGGCCGGTGCACGGTGCCGAGCACCGGTGGCTGGCAGAACTGGACCACCGTCTCGTGCCCGGTGAGCGGGCTGACCGGCACCCGCGACCTCTACCTGAGGTTCAGCGGTGGCAGCGGTTTCCTGCTCAACGTGAACTGGTGGACGTTCGGCACCGCCGGTGAGGAGCCGGACCCGGAGCCGGAGCCGAACCCCGGCGACCCGGCCTGCACCGCCGCCTACACCGTGACCAGCACGTGGTCGGGCGGGTTCCAGGCCGACCTCACCGTGACGAACAAACGCGCCACCGCGACCAGCTCCTGGCAGGCCAGCTTCACGCCGCCGGCGGGGCAGTCCGTCACCCAGGGCTGGAACGGCGTCTTCTCCCAGCAGGGCGGCAAGGTCGTGGTGAGCAACGCGAGCTTCAACGGCTCCCTCGCGCCCGGAGCGTCGGCCACACCGGGCTTCACGGGCGCGGCGACCGGCAGCTCGTCCGCCGTGCCGTCCGACCTGACCTGCACGACTTCCTGACCGCACGGCGGTCCCAGCACCGGAGGAACAACGATGTTCCAGCAGCACGAGGGGTGTCACCATGTCCCGGCGTAGGTTCGCGCTCGCGATGGCGGCCGTGAGCGCCGTGGTCTTCCTGGGCGCGGCGGGCATCGCCGCCGGCGGCACGACACCGGGCCAGGTCACCGCGATGGCGGGCACGGCCGGGTGCGGCAAGGCACCCGCTCTCACGAGCGGCCAGCACACCATCAGCAGCGGCGGTCAGAACCGCACCTACATCCTGCGGGTGCCGGCGAACTACGACAGCAACCGCCAGTACCGGTTGTTCGTCGGTCTGCACTGGCGCGGCGGCACCGCCAACGACGTCGACTCCGGTGGCAGCGACGGCTACAACTGGTCCTACTACGGGCTGCGCAAGCTCGCCGACGCCGCGAACAACAACACGATCTTCGTGGCACCGCAGGGCAACGGCAACGGCTGGGCCAACCCCGGCGGCCAGGACCTGACGTTCATCGACGACCTGGTCCGGCTGCTGGACACCAGCCTGTGCGTCGACACGGCGCAGCGCTACGCCGGTGGCTTCAGCTACGGCGGCGGCATGTCCTACGCGATCGCCTGCGCCCGCGCCAAGGTGTTCCGCGCGGTCGTCGTGTACTCGGGCGCCGAGCTCAGCGGCTGCTCCGGCGGCAGCGACCCCATCGCCTACCTGGGCATCCACGGCGTCAGCGACAACGTCCTGGGCATCGGTCTCGGCCGCGGGCTGCGCGACAGGTTCGTGCGCAACAACGGCTGCACGGCGCAGAACCCCCGCGAGCCGAGCGCCGGCAGCAGGACGCACATCGTCACCGCCTACAGCGGCTGCCGCGCCGGCTACCCGGTCGTGTGGGCGGCGTTCGACGGCGGCCACACCCCGGGCCCGATCGACTCCGGCGGTGACGGCTGGCGCACCTGGACCTCCGGCGAGGCCTGGAAGTTCATCACGCAGTTCGACGGCGGTCCCGGCCCGACGAGCACCACCACGACGACGACCACGACCTCGAACCCGCCGGGTGGCGCGGAGTGCCGCGTCAGCGACGCGATCAACGCCTGGAACAACGGCCTGACGTCGAACATCACCATCACGAACACGGGCTCCGCGACGGTCAGCGGCTGGTCGCTCGCCTTCACCCTGCCCGGCGGCCAGACCATCACCTCCAGCTGGGGCGCCACCTACTCCCCCGCGTCGGGCCAGGTGACGGCCAGGAACGTCTCCTACAACGCCGACATCGCGCCGAACGCGTCCATCACGGTCGGCTTCCAGGCCAGCCACACCGGGAACGCCGCCGCGCCGGCCTCGTTCGCGCTCAACGGCAAGACGTGCGCTGCCGCGTGACCACCAGGGAAGAGAAACCCATGCGACGCAACACCATCCAACGACGGGCGTGGTCGCTGCTCGCGGCGGCCGCGCTGGTCCTCACCGGCGCCGGCGCCGCCCAGGCCCAGGCGCCGGCACCGGACGGGCCCGCCGCGTTCGCGGGCACGGCCGGCTGCGGCAAGGCGCCCACGCTGCGCAACGGCGACCAGACCATCCAGAGCGGCGGCAAGAACCGGTCGTTCATCCTGAGCATCCCGGACGGCTACGACAGCACCCGCCAGTACCGGCTGGTCTTCGGGTTCCACTGGCTGGGCGGCACGGCGGCCCAGGTGGCGGGCGGCGGCAGCGACGGCGACGTCTACGCCCACTACGGCCTGCGCAGGCTGGCGAACAACACGACGATCTTCGTCGCGCCGCAGGGCCTGAACAACGGCTGGGGCAACTCCGGTGGCGAGGACGTCCGGTTCGTCGACGACATGCTCAGCAGGATCGAGAACGACCTCTGCGTCGACACGACGCAGCGCTTCTCGCTCGGCTTCAGCTACGGCGGCGCGATGAGCATCTCGCTCGCGTGTTCCCGGCCGACGGTGTTCCGCGCCATCGCCGCGATCGCCTCTCCCGGTGAGATCAGCGGGTGCGCGGGCGGCACCACGCCCGTGGCTTTCATGGGCATCCACGGCATCAACGACAACATCGCGTCGGGCCGCGGCCAGCGCGACCGCTGGGTCCGCAACAACGGCTGCACCGCGCAGAACGCCCAGGAGCCCGCGCGGGGCAGCAACACGCACGTCATCACCACCTACTCGGGCTGCCGCAGCGGCTACCCGGTGGTGTGGGCGCCGTTCGACGGCGGCCACCAGCAGGGACCGGTCGACGGGTGCGCGGGGTGCGAGAGCGGCGCCCGCAGCTGGGTCAAGTCCGAGGTGTGGAAGTTCTTCACCGGCGACACGACGCCGGGCCCCACCTCGTTCCGGTTGCGCGGTGAGGCCTCCGGCCGCTGCCTGGACGTGAACGGCGCGGGCACGGCCAACGGCACCCAGCTCATCACCTGGGACTGCCACGGCAACGCCAACCAGCAGTTCACCCAGAACGGCCAGGCGCTCCAGGTCTCCGGCCGCTGCCTCGACGTGCCCACCGGCGCCGGGTCCGGTGCCAGGGTGCAGATCTGGGACTGCCACGGCGGCGCCAACCAGAGCTGGACCCTCAACGGCGGCACCGTCGTCAGCGTCCAGACCGGACTGTGCCTGACCTCGGGCGGCACGGGCAACGGCGCGGCCGTCACCGTGGCGACCTGCCAGGGCGGTGCCGACCAGCGCTGGACGAAGGCCTAGCCCGGGGTCGATGCTCGGAGAGTGCCCCGCCACCGCCCCCTGCCGACGGCGAAAGGCCAGGAGAACACGTGTCCCACGAACCAGAAGAGCAATCAGAGAACCACCCGCGCCCGATCCGCAGGCGCACCCTGCTCGGCGGCGGTCTGGCGGCCTTCGCCGTCCCCGCGCTGGCCGGTCCCGCCGCCGCGAACCCCGCGGCGGCACCGGCCGGTGAGGTGACGGCGGCGGCGTGGCCCGATCCGCCGAACGGCTATCCCGAGTGGAACAACAACATCGGGATCTTCCAGGTCAACTCCCAGCCCGCGCACGCGACCCTGATGCCGTACGCCGATCTCCAGCAGGCCTTGGCGGCGGACCGCTCCACCTCGCCGTTCCGGCTCGACCTGACCGGGACGTGGAAGTTCAAGCACGTCACCAAACCGGCGGACCGCGACCTGAACTTCTGGCGGACCGACGTCGACGACAGCGGCTGGGCGGGTCTCCCGGTGCCCGCCAACTGGCAGCTGCACGGCTACGACAACCCGATCTACGTCAACATCACCTACCCGTGGTGGGGCGGCAACGGCCAGAACGAGAACGCGCAGCCGCCCTTCGCGCCGCAACGGGTCAACGCCGTCGGTCAGTACCGCCGCACCTTCACCCTGCCGTCCACGTGGCAGGGCCGGCGGGTCCACCTGCACTTCGAGGGCGTCAAGGCCGGGTTCTACCTCTGGGTCAACGGCACGAAGGTCGGGTACCGGGAGGGCTCGTACACGCCCTCGGAGTTCGACGTCACCGACCACGTGCGCGCCGGGTCGAACCTGCTCGCCGTCGAGGTGTTCCGGTACCCGGACGGGGACTGGCTGGAGGACCAGGACATGATCCGGCTGTCCGGGATCTTCCGGCCGGTCTTCCTGTACTCGCTGCCGCCCGTGCACCTGCGCGACTTCACGATCACCACCCCGTTGCGGGACAACTACACCAACGCCGATCTCGGCGTGGCGGTGGTGGTGCGCAACAGCGGCGGGCAGCAGTCCGGCACGTTCACGGTCGAGACGCAGCTCTACGACCGGAACCGGCAACCGGTGTGGCCGGAGCCGCTGCGCACGTCGGTGGGCGCGCCCTCGTCCGGCCAGGAGGCCACCGGCCGCGGCTCGAAGGCGGTGCAGGGACCGGCGCTCTGGTCCGCCGAGAAGCCGAACCTTTACACCGCGGTGCTCTCGCTGAAGGACCCGGCGGGCGCGGTCGTCCAGACGGTGTCGGCCAGGGTCGGCTTCCGCGAGTTCGCGCTCAGGGACGGCCTGATGCGGATCAACGGCAAGCCGGTGTCGTTGCGCGGCACCAACAGGCACGAGATGCACCCGGACCGCGGCGCCGCGCTGACCCGCGACGACATGGTCCGCGACATCACGGTGATGAAGCAGCTCAACATCAACTCGGTCCGCACGTCGCACTACCCGAACAACACGATCTGGTACGACCTGGCCGACGAGTACGGGCTCTACGTGCTCGACGAGACCAACCTCGAGACCCACGGCATCCGCGACAACTACCCGGCCTCGCGGTCGGACTGGACCTCGAACGTGCTCGACCGGGCCGCGCAGATGGTGCACCGGGACAAGAACCACCCGTCGGTCATCATGTGGTCGCTCGGCAACGAGGCCGGTGGCGGCAGCAACTTCGTCGCCATGCGCGACTGGATCCGCGCGACCGACCCGACCAGGGTCATCCAGTACGAGGGCGACAACCGGCCCCAGGTCAGCGACATCCGCTCCGCGATGTACGAGAGCCCGGCCGGCGTGCAGAACCGGGCGCGGAACACCTCGGACACCCGGCCGTACGTGATGATCGAGTACACCCACAGCATGGGCAACTCCACCGGCAACCTCAAGGAGTACTGGGACGTCATCCGCGCCAACCCCGTGCTGCAGGGCGGCTGGATCTGGGACTTCGTCGACCAGGCCCTCACCTGGAAGACCTCGTCCGGTGTGACCTACCAGGCCTACGGCGGCGACTGGGGCGACAACCCCAACGACGGCGCGTTCAGCGGCGACGGCATCGTCACCACCGACCGGCGGATCAGCGGCAAGGCGGTCGAGGTCAAGCAGGTCTACCAGGCCGTCAACGTCGCCGCCGGCAGCTCCTTCGACACCGTCCGGATCACCAACGAGTTCCTCTTCACCAACGTCAACGAGTTCGTCGTGGACTGGGCGCTGGTCGCCGACGGCACGGTGGTCCAAAGTGGACAGCTGACCGCGGCGCAGGCCGACGTCGCGCCGTTGACCACCAAGACGGTGCAGCTCCCGGTCCAGCGTCCGGCCAACCCGGCACCGGGCGAGGAGCACTTCCTCCAGCTGTCGTTCAAGCTGCGGACGGCCACGCCGTGGGCCGCCGCCGGTTTCGAGGTGGCGAAGCAACAGCTTCCGGTCAGCCTCGGCAGCCCGTCGGTCGTGCCGGTGCCGGTCACGTCCGTGCCGGTGCTGACGGCCACCGAGACCGGTGACCGCATCACCGTCACCGGCCAGGACTTCACCGTCACCGTCGCGAAGTCCACCGGCGTCATCACCTCCTACGAGGCGATGGGCCTGCGGTTGCTCAGCTCCGGGCCGGTGCCCAACTTCTGGCGGGCGCCGACCGACAACGACGTCGGCAACGGACACCCCAGCCGCAACGCCACGTGGCGCTACGCGGGCACGAACCGGGCCGTGAGCCGGGTGGCGCTCGACCGGCCCTCCGACCGCGAGGTGCGGATCACCGTGAGCGGCACCCTGCCGACCAGCACCGCGTCGACGTTCACGATGACGTACACGGTCTACGGCAACGGCGAGATCAAGGTCGACACCACGCTGCACCCCGGGTCGTCGTCGCTGCCCTACATCCCCGAGGTCGGCACGCTGCTGATGCTGCCGGGCGAGCTCTCCCGGCTGCGCTACTACGGCCGCGGCCCGCACGAGAACCAGTGGGACCGCAAGACCGGCTCCGACGTCGGCGTGTACTCCTCGACCGTGGCCGAGCAGTGGACCGGCTACCTGCGGCCGCAGGAGAACGGCAACAAGACCGACGTCCGCTGGGTCGCGCTGGTCGACGGCAGCGGCCGCGGCCTGCTCGCGTGCGGCGACCAGCCGTTGGAGGTGAACGCGTCCTACTTCACGCCCGAGGACCTCTCGAAGGGCGTGCGGCACGACTACCAGCTGACGCGGCGGCAGGACGTGGTGCTGCGGCTGAACCTGCGGCAGACGGGCGTCGGCGGCAACGACAGCTGGGGCGCGCAGCCGCTCGACACCTACAAGCTGTTCCCCAACCGGGACTACAGCTACACGTACCGGTTGAAGCCGCTGCCCGACCTGGGTCAGGCACTGGCGTTGTCCCGCAAGCCGGTCGGCAGCGCTGGCAGCGGCTCAGGTCCGGTGCAGACCGGCGTGGACTACCGGCTCGTCGCGCAGCACAGCGGCAAGCTGGTGGACATCAACGGGGGATCGACCGCGGCGGGTGCCACCGCGATCCAGTGGTCCGCCACGGGCGGGCTGAACCAGGTGTTCGACTTCCTCGACTCCAGCGGCGGCTTCTACCGGATCCGCGCGCGGCACAGCGGTCTCGTGCTCCAGGTCGCGAGCTCGAGCAGCGGCGCCGACATCACCCAGCAGACCGACACCGGTTCGGCGGCCCAGCAGTGGCAGGTGGTCGACCAGGGGCTCGGGGTGGTGAGCTTCGTGAACCGGCAGAGCGGTCTCGCCGTGGACGTGTGGGAGCAGTCGACGGCCGACGGCGCCCGCGTCTCCCAGTGGGCCGCGGGTTCCGGGCTGAACCAGAGGTTCGCGCTCCAGCGGCTCTGAGCCGGTACGACGGCCGCGAGGCCCGGGTCGCAGGAGACCCGGGCCTCGCGGTCGTGGCCGATCAGGAGTGGACGGGGACCTGCTCGTAGATGGTCTTCCACTCGTAGGTGCCGGCGAAGCCGTTGGCCCACAGGGAGTTCACCCTGGACACCTCGGCGGAGTTCGGCGAGGCGACGGTGCACGACGTGCCGGGACCGCCGCCCGACATCAGCTCGGAGCACGGGCCGCTGTAGTGGTCGGGCAGGCCGAGGGCGTGCCCGGTCTCGTGCGCGGTGATGCGGGTGACGTAGTACTGCCGCGCCTGCGTGTAGTCGATGAAGATCGTGCCGCTGCCGTGGCCGTTGGTCGAGGCGTACGACCCGCGCGAGTCGTTGCCCTCGCGGTAGCGCAGGGTGGCCGCGCTGCGGTTCTCCACCAGCTTCACGTTGGACACCTTCGCGTTCCAGTTCGCCGCTCCCTGGCGGATGGCGCTCGCGAACGTGGGTGCGCTGCTGGTGTCGTAGTAGACGGTGACGGCCGCCGCGGTGATCGGGCCCTCGGCGGCGGACGCCTGGGCGGCCATGGGGGCGACGACGGTCGTGGCCGCGGCGAGCGCGACGGACAGGACGACTTTCTTGAACATGGTTCTCCTCGCTTGCAGGGTGCGAAGAATGGAACCTGGGGGGTTCCGCCACCCAACGTAAGGAACGCCGTCGCGCCCACTCGCCCGCCATTGGCGTGACGCGGCTCAGCGCTCTTGACGGTTGACGTTGCCCGCTATCCGGACGAAGGCGGCGAAAGACGCGGAAACGGGGCGAATGGCCGTCACGGTGCGTCATACCCTTCGCCCACCAGCGCGTGCACACGAATTTCTTGTTCAACAAGGCCGTCCCGGAAATCGATTCGGGCCGTCGTGGACTGATTCTCACATGCCCGCAACAAAGCCCGCGACAAACGCGTGCCGCTAGTTGTCGAGATCTCGGTCGTAGCGCGCGACGAGCGTCTTCCCGAGCGAAGCCAGATGGCCGCGTACCGCCGGCGGTCCGGTCACCTCCAGCCACTCGGCCAGCCCGGCGACCTCGCCCGCGAGGACCTGCTCGTCACTCCCGCGGATCACGACCTCGACGCGGCCGTCCTCGGCAGACCCCCCTACTTCGAGCCGGCCACCGAACGCGATCCGGAGCACGCCGATCCCGTGCGGCACGCACAACGCCCGGGCCTCGACCGGTGTGCGCCTGCGGTCGACCTCGTCGGCGATCTGCCGCCAGCTCCCGGCGAGGTCGAAGTCGCCGGGCCTCGCCACGGGGTCGTCCGTGAGCTGGACCGCCGACACGCGGTCGACCCGGAAGGTCCGCTCGCCGGCGACGGTTCCGGCGACGAGGTACCACGCCACCCCTTTGGCGACGAGGCCCAGCGGATGCACGGTCCTCTCGGTCGCCGCACCTTCGCGGTCGACGTAGCCGAGCCGCACCTGGACACCCCGGACCACCGCGTCCTGGAGTGCGTCGAGGAACGGTGGCGGCCGGTGCTCACCCCGGCCCGCCCCCCAGAGCCGCGGATCCACGACCACCGACGACGCGGCGGCCTCCGCCTGCGCCCGGAACGGCTCCGGCAGCGCGTGGACCAGCTTGCGCAGCGCGGCTTTCACCGCCGGCGTCGCGACCGAGGCCGGACCGGCGACCAGGAACAGGGCGCGCGCCTCGTTCTCGGTCAACCCGGACAGGTCGGTGCGCGCACCCCCGATCAGCCGCCAGCCCCCGCGCCGGCCCTGCACGGAGTAGACGGGCACGCCGGCCATCGCCAGGGCGTCGAGGTCGCGGCGGGCGGTGCGCTCGGAGACCTCCAGCTCCCGCGCGACCTCGACCGCCGTCACCTGCCCTCGGCGTTGCAGCAGGAGGAGGACGGCCACCAGCCGGTCGGTTCGCACTCCCCCGACTTTTCCACGAAAACCGGTCACAGGTTGACCTGTTTCGGTCGTCAGGATGGCGTCCATGATCTTCACCGATTTCCCGGAACCCACCTTCGTCGAGGTCAACGGCGTGGAGCTCGAAGTCTTCGAAGCGGGACGGCAGAACGCCGGCAAGCCGGTCGTGCTGTGCCACGGCTGGCCGGAGCTGGCCTTCTCGTGGCGCCACCAGATGCCGGCTCTCGTCGAGGCGGGCTACCACGTCATCGCACCGAACCAGCGGGGCTACGGCCGCTCGTCGCGCCCGGCCGAGGTGACGGCCTACGACATCGAGCACCTGTCGGACGACCTGGCCGGCCTCCTCGACCACTACGGCTACGACGACGCGACGTTCGTCGGCCACGACTGGGGCGCGCTGGTCTGCTGGGGCCTCGCCGTGCTGCACCCGGACCGCGTGGACAAGGTGATCGCGCTGAGCGTCCCGTACCCCGACCGCGGCGACAAGCCGTGGGTCGAGCTCATCGAGGACCTGCTCGGCAGCGACTTCTACTACGTCCACTTCAACCGGCACCCCGGCGTCGCGGACGCCGTCTTCGACGCGAACACCCACCGGTTCCTGCGCAACCTGTACCGGAAGGACGAACCGCCCCGCCCGCCCGCGCCGGGCGTGGCGATGATCGAGCTCGCCAAGACCCCGGCCCCGCTCGGCGAACCCTTGATGAGCGACGACGAACTGGCCGTCTACGTGTCCGCCTTCGAGTCGTCCGGGTTCACCGGCGGCATCAACTGGTACCGCAACTCCACCCGCAACTGGCACCGGCTGGCCGACGTGCCCCCGGTCGTGCACCGGCCGGCGCTCATGATCTACGGCGACCGGGACGTCGTCCCGCAGTCGCCGACGCTGACGCACTTCGTGCCCGACGTCGAGGTCGTCACGCTCGACAGCGGTCACTGGATCCAGCAGGAACGGCCGGACGAGACGACCAGGGTGATCCTGGAGTGGCTGGGGCGGCACGACTCCCCCTAGCCGTTGCCGACCACGACGTCGCTCCGCAGAAGACTGTCCAGAGCGCACGTGAGAGTGGCGCATGTTTGTTGCGCGGGAAGGAAAACTACTGTCGGTTCGCGGCTTCGCCCGAGCACGCCACACGCTTGAGCGAAGTGGAGCTTTCCGTGCTGCGGCGGTCCGCACGGGGCTGGTAGACGGGAGGGAGAAGCAGTGTGCCCGACCTTCTTCTGCGACAGGGAGTTCCCGTGTTTCGCAAGTCCCTCTCACGACGGTGCTCGCAGCCGACGACGCGAATCGCTCTCACGCTGGTGATGCTGGCGTCGGCCGGCGCGAGCACGCCGTGGTACGCGCCGCCGGACACGGCTTCGTCCTCTCCTGACGAGCCGCCCCGGACAGCGTTGAGCTCGGCCGGCTGGGACCACGGCGCCGCGTGGGTGCCGGCCGCCGAGGTGGTCGAGCAGCGGGCCGCCGCACCCGTGGTGGCGGCGGTGAAGCCGGGTCCCGGGCACGGGGCGGTCGTCGCGCCCGGTGCCGGGGTGCAGGGCATTCCCGGCAACGTGCTCGGCGCCTACCGGGCGGCCGCCGAGTTCGCCGCGCGGACTTCGCCGCGGTGCAACCTGCCCTGGCACCTGCTGGCGTCGATCGG
The DNA here is from genome assembly GCF_036380075.1 of Lentzea sp. Lineage (NCBI taxonomy): Bacteria > Bacillati > Actinomycetota > Actinomycetes > Pseudonocardiales > Pseudonocardiaceae > Lentzea > Lentzea sp. The sequence continues at coordinate 19,430 of NZ_DASVFL010000338.1, forward strand.
GCGCATCGAGTCCAGGCACGCCCGCGGTGGGCGGACCGATGCGGCGGGGACCACCAGTCCGGCGATTCTGGGGCCGGTTCTGGCCGGTGGGCCCGGGATGGCGGCGATCCGCGACACCGATGGCGGGCGCTGGGACGGTGACGGTCAGTGGGACCGTGCGGTCGGGCCGATGCAGTTCATCCCCGGAACGTGGGCGTACTACGGGACTGACGGCAACGGTGACGGGATCGCCAGTCCCCACAACGTGTTCGACGCCACCGCGGCGGCGGCCAGGTACCTGTGTTCGGGCGGGCTGGACATGTCGCGGCCGAACGACGCGCGCGCGGCGGTGTTCCGCTACAACCACTCCGATTCGTACGTGCGCACCGTGATCGCGTGGAGCGAGGCGTACGCGACGGGAGCCCGTGAGGTGCCCGCGGCGCTGGTGGACCACGCGGTCGACCAGACAGCACGGCCGCCGGCGCCCGCGGTGGCCGTGGTGTCCAAGCCCGGCAAGGAGAACGTGGCCGCGCCGAAGCCCGAGACCGCGAAGCCCGACGCCCCCAAGCCTGACGCCCCCAAGCCCGAGACGTCCAAGCCGGAGAAGCCCAAGCCGGCGGAGACGCCTGCCGTGGCTGCGGCGGCGGCACCGGTGGCTGTCGCTCCGGCGGCCCCGGTCGCGCAGGAGAAGCCCCTGCAGCCCAAGCCTTCGCGGCGACCGACGTGGTTGGACGGGATCGCCGCTCCGCTGCTGAAGATCTGCCTCAAGAAGCTGAGCCGGCCGCGTGAGACCGACTCGGCGCTCGACCAGCGCTGCACCGCCGTCATCCGCGACGCCCTGAACGAGGGAATCGTCACCGAGCAGGAAGTCGCCGAGCAGAAGGCTCCCGCGACGAAGCCGGTCCAGCCCCGCTGAAGCCAGCGCAGAACCAGGAACTGTTCGCCCCGGCCGGAGTTTCCGGCCGGGGCGAACTGCTTGTGCACCCGGGACCTGTTCCCGGACAAGGGAACGGGCCGTTCCGCCGGCTGCGGAACGGCCCCTCCCCCGTCGGTCAGACGGTCACTCCTCCCGGCGCCTCGTCACCAGCACCAGGAACGCGCCCGCCAGCAGCAGTGCCAGACCACCGGACAGCGGGCCCCACAGCGACGCACCGGTCCACGCCAGCGGCGGGTTCGGGTGGTGCGGGTGCGGCTTCGGCTGCGGCCCCGGGTTCGGCGGCTGCGGGCCGGGCGGGGTGGCCTTCGGCGCCAGGCCGGCGTCGAGGGTCAGGTCCACCCGGTTGCCCGCTCCCAGCTTCACCACGCGGGTGCAGCCGGACTTCGGGTCCGCGTCGGAGTCGACCGCGTTGTCACCGGCGCCCTGCTTCGTGAGCGGGCGTCCCGCGACGAGGCCGGTGATCGGGTCGGCGTTGAAGCAGACCTTGTACTCACCGTCCTCCAGACCGTCGAACAAGTACTTGCCGGACTTGTCCGTCACGGTCTGCGCGACCGGCTTGCCGTTGCCGTCCTGGAGGAACACCGGCAGGTTCGGCACGCCGGGTTCGCCGGCGTCCTGGATGCCGTTGCCGTTGTCGTCGGACCACACGAAGTCACCCAGGCGGTTCGTCGGCTTCACGAGGCCGAGGTCCACGTCGAGGTTCGTCCGGTTGCCCACGCCGACGGTGACGGGGTCGCTGCACCCGGTCGCGGGGTCCGCGTCCGAGTCCTTCGCACCGTCCGTGCCCTGCCTCGCCTTGGCCGGCAGGTGACCGGCGTACGCGGCGGGCAGCGCGGAGAGGTCGAAGCACACCGTGTAGGTGCCGTCCGGGATGTCCGGGAAGAGGTACTTCCCGTTCCCGTCGGTCTTGACCGGCTGACCCACGGGGTTGCCCTTGTCGTCGACCAGCTTCACCGTCACGCCAGGCACTCCGGGTTCACCGGCGTCCTGGATCCCGTTGCGGTTCGTGTCGGACCAGACGAAGTCACCGATCTTGTTCGGCGGGGCCACGAGGCCCGCGTCGACGGTGAGGTTCTCCCGCCGGCCGACTCCCACGGTGACGGCGGGTGCGCAGTCCACCGCGGGATCCGAGTCCTTCGACCTGTCGTCGCCCTCCTGGTTGCGGGTGAGGGTGTAGTCCTTCACCGCGGCAGGCAGGTTCTTCACGTCGAAGCACACGGTGTACGTGCCGTCCGGCATGCCCTCGAAGAGGTACTTGCCGTTCGCGTCGGTCGTGGTGGTCTTGCCGTTGCTCAGCTTGACCGTCACGCCCGCGACACCCGGTTCGCCCTCGTCCTGCAGACCGTTCTTGTCCAGGTCGTGCCAGACGAAGTCGCCGATCCGGTTGACCGGCGCCGAGATGCCCATGTCCACCGAGGTGTCCACGCGCTTGTCGATGTTCAGCGTCACCGGGTTCGCGCACCCGGTCGCGACGTCCGCGTCGGAGTCCTTCGCGTCGTCACCACCCGCGTTCTGGTTGGTCACCTGGTAGTCCGCGTACTTCGCGGGCAGGGTCGCCACGTCGAAGCACACCGTGTAGGTGCCGTCCGGCAGGTCGCCGAACTCGTACCTGCCGTTCGCATCCGTCGTCGTGGTCGCGCCGGTCTCCTTGAGGGTGAACTTCACGCCCTCGACACCGGGCTCGCCCGGATCCTGGACGCCGTTGCCGTTCACGTCGTCCCAGACGAAGTCGCCGAGCTTGTTCGGCGGCGGCACGAGACCCGCGTCCACGTCGAGGTCCTCGCGCTTGCCGGGCCCGACCTCGACCTCCGCCGAGCACCCCGTGGCGGGGTTCGCGTCGGAGTTCCTGGCGGGGTCGGCACCACCGGTCGTCGTGAGCTGGTAGTCGCGCACGTTCGCCGGCAGGGTCGAGAGGTCGAAGCAGACGGTGTAGCTGCCGTCGGCCATGCCCTCGAACAGGTACTTGCCGTTCTCGTCGGTCTTCGTGGTCTTGCCGTCGCTCAACTTGACCGTGACACCCGGGACGGCGGGTTCGCCCTCGTCCTGGAGCCCGTTCTTGTTGCTGTCGACCCAGACGTAGTCACCGATGCGGTTCACCGGCGGCGCGATGCCGAGGTCGACCGTCAGGTCCTCCGGCTTGTCGACGTTCACCGTCACCGGCTCCGCGCACCCGGTCGCCGGGTCGGCGTCCGAGTCCTTCGCGTCGTCGCCCTGGTTCGGTGCGACGGCCTGGAAGTCGGCGTACTGACCCGGAAGGGTGTCCAGGTCGAAGCACACCGTGTACGTGCCGTCCGGCAGTCCGGTGAACTCGTACTTGCCGTCGGCGTCCGTGGTGGTGGTCGCGCCCGTGCTGAGCTTGACCGTCACGCCTGCCACGCCGGGTTCGCCGGCGTCCTGCAGACCGTTCTTGTTGGTGTCCGACCAGACGAAGTCACCGATCTTGTTCGGCGGCCTCAGACCGGCGTCGATCGTCGGGTCCTGCCGCTTGTTCGGTCCCAGCGACGTGGGTGCCGAGCAGCCGTCCGCCCCGATGTTCGAGTCCTTCGCGGAGTCGCCACCGGCGGTCTGCCGGGTGGGCAGGTAACCCTGGTACTGCGCGGGCAGGTTCGCCACGTCGAAGCACACCGTGTAGGTGCCGTCGGCGAGGTTGTCGAAGGCGTACTTGCCGTTCGCGTCCGTGGTCGTGGTCTCGCCGGTCTCCTTGAGAGTGACCGTCACGCCCGCGATGCCCGGCTCACCCGCGTCCTGGACGCCGTTGCGGTTGGTGTCGGCCCAGACGAAGTCGCCCAGACCGTTCGGCGGCGCCACGATGCCGAGGTCGACGTCGAGGTTCTCGCGCTTGCCGGGTCCGACCTGGACCTCCGCCGCGCAGCCCGTGACCGGGTCGGCGTCGGAGTCCCGCGTGTCGTCACCGGCGTTCGCCGTCGTGGCCAGCAGGTCGTCCGGCAGGCTCGTGAGGTCGAAGCAGACGGTGTACGTGCCGTCCTGGATCCCCTCGAACAGGTACCTGCCCTGCTCGTCGGTCTTCGTCGTCGTGCCGTCGCCGAGCTTGACGGTGACGCCGGGGACACCCGGCTCTCCCTCGTCCTGCAGGCCGTTCTTGTTCAGGTCGCTCCAGACGAAGTCGCCGATGCGGTTGACCGGGGGCGCGATGCCCAGGTCGATCGTCAGGTCCTCCGGCTTGTCGACGTTCAAGGTCGTCGACGGGGCACACCCGGTCGCCGGATCGGCGTCCGAGTCCTTCGCGTCGTCACCCTGGTTCGGTGCGACGGCCTGGAAGTCCGCGTACTGGCCCGGCAGGTTGTCCAGGTCGAAGCACACCGTGTACGTGCCATCGGGCAGCCCTGCGAACTCGTACTTGCCGTTCGCGTCCGTCGTCGTGGTCGCGCCCGTGTTCAGCTTGACCGTGACACCGGGAACGCCCGGCTCGCCCGCGTCCTGCAGACCGTTCTTGTTCGAGTCGACCCACACGAAGTCACCGAGCTTGTTCGGCGGCCGCAGACCCGCGTCGATCGTGAGATCCGAACGCCGGTTCGGTCCCAGCGACGTGGGTGCCGAGCAGCCGTCCGCCCCGATGTTCGAGTCCTTCGCGGAGTCGCCACCGGCGGTCTGCCGGGTGGGCAGGTAGCCCTGGTACTGCGCGGGCAGGTTCGTCACGTCGAAGCACACCGTGTAGGTGCCGTCCGGCAGGTCGGTGAACCCGTACTCGCCGTTCGCGTCCGTCACGGTGGTGCGGTCGCCGGCCTTCACCGTCACGCCCGGGATGCCGGGTTCGCCGTCGTCCTGGACGCCGTTGCGGTTGGTGTCGGCCCAGACGAAGTCGCCGAGCACGTTCGGCGGCGACACGAGACCCAGGTCGATCGTCAGGTTCTCGCGCTTGCCGGCGCCGACCTCGACCTCCGGCGCGCAGCCCGTGACCGGGTCCGCGTCCGAGTCGAGCGTGTCGTCACCCGCGTTCGCCTGGGTGGCCAGGAAGTCCGACGGCAGCGTCGCCAGGTCGAAGCAGACGGTGTACCGGCCGTCGGGCACGCCCTCGAACAGGTACTTGCCGTTCTCGTCCGTCGTGGTCGTCTTGCCGTCGCTCAGCTTGACCGTCACGCCTGCCACGCCGGGTTCGCCGGCGTCCTGCAGGCCGTTCTTGTCCAGGTCGTTCCAGACGAAGTCGCCGATGCGGTTGACCGGGGGCGCGATGCCCAGGTCGATCGTCAGGTCCTCCGGCTTGTCGACGTTCAGCGTCGTCGGCTCCGCGCACCCCGTGGCCGGATCGGCGTCGGAGTCCTTGGCGTCGTCATTGCCCGCGTTCGCGGCCACGGCCTGGAAGTCGGCGTACTGGCCCGGCAGGTTCGCCACGTCGAAGCACACCGTGTACGTGCCATCGGGCAGCCCGGCGAACTCGTACTTGCCGTTCGCGTCCGTCGTCGTGGTCGCACCGGTGTTCAGCTTGACCGTGACACCGGGGACACCCGGCTCGCCCGCGTCCTGCAGACCGTTCTTGTTGCTGTCGACCCACACGAAGTCACCGAGCTTGTTCGGCGGCCGCAGACCCGCGTCGATCGTCAGGTCCTCGCGGCTGTTCGGTCCCAGGGTCGTCGGAGCCGAGCAGCCGTCGGCACCGATGTTCGAGTCCTTGGTGACGTCACCGGCCGCGGCCTGCCTCGTCGGGAGATAGCCCTGGTACTGCGCGGGCAGGTTCGCGACGTCGAAGCACACCGTGTAGGTGCCGTTGGGCAGGTCGGCGAACTCGTACTTGCCGCCGGCGTCCGTGGTCGTGGTGGCGCCGTTGCTCAGCTTCACCGTCACGCCCCCGATGCCCGGCTCACCGGCGTCCTGGACGCCGTTGCGGTTGGTGTCGGCCCAGACGAAGTCGCCGAGCCTGTTCGGCGGTTCCACGACGCCCAGGTCGACGTCGAGGTTGACCCGCTTGCCCGGCCCGACCTCGACCGGCAGCGCGCAGCCCGTCAACGGGTCCGCGTCGGAGTCGACCGCGTTGTCCCCGGCCATCGCCTTGGTGGCCCGGTAGTCCGACGGCAGCGTCGAGAGGTCGAAGCAGACCGTGTACCGGCCGTCGGGCATGCCCTCGAAGAGGTACTTGCCCTGGTCGTCCGTCGTGGTCGTCCTGCCGTCGCTCAGCCTGACGGTGACGCCCGGAACGCCCGGCTCGCCCGCGTCCTGCAGACCGTTCTTGTTGGTGTCGACCCAGACGAAGTCACCGATCCGGTTGACCGGCGCGACGATGCCCAGGTCGATCGTCAGGTCCTCCGGCTTGTCGACGTTCAGCGTCGTCGCCGGCGCGCAGCCCGTGGCCGGGTCGGCGTCGGAGTCGAGCGCGTCGTCGCCCTTGTCGCGTGAGGTGGCCACGAAGTCCGCGTACTGACCGGGCAGCGTGGTCAGGTCGAAGCAGACCGTGTACGTGCCGTCCGGCAGACCCGCGAACTCGTACTTGCCGCCGGCGTCCGTCGTCGTGGTGGCGCCGGTGTTCAGCTTCACCGTCACGCCCCCGACACCCGGCTCACCGGCGTCCTGCAGACCGTTGCGGTTGGTGTCGGCCCAGACGAAGTCGCCGAGCCTGTTCGGCGGCCGCAGACCCGCGTCGATGGTCGGGTCCTCGCGGTTGGCCGGTCCCAGGGTGGTGGGAGCCGAGCACCCGTCGGCACCGATGTTCGAGTCCTTCGCGGAGTCGCCACCGGCGGTCTGCCGCGTGGGCAGGTAGCCCCGGTACTGCGCGGGCAGGTTCGCCACGTCGAAGCACACCGTGTACGTGCCGTCGGGCAGCTTGTCGAACAGGTACTTGCCGTTCGCGTCGGTCGTGGTGGTGGCGCCGGTGTTCAGCTTCACCGTCACGCCCGCGACGGGCGGCTCACCGGCGTCCTGCACGCCGTTGCGGTTCGTGTCGATCCACACGTAGTCGCCGAGCTTGTTGCTGGGCGGCACCACGCCCGCGTCGAGCGTGAGGTCCTGGCGCTTGCCGGGGCCCACGGTCGTCGTCGCGGTGCAGCCGGTCGCGCCGTCCGCGTCGGAGTCCTTCGCGTCGTCACCGCCCGCGTCCCTGGGGCTGAACGCGTAGCCGCTCGGGAGCGTGAAGCAGACCGAGTACGTGCCGTCGTCGAGGCCCTGGAACAGGTACTTGCCGTCGGCGCCCGTCGTGGTGGTCGCGCCGTTGCTCAGCTTGACCGTGACGCCGGGCAGGCCGGGCTCCCCCGCGTCCTGGACACCGTTGCCGTTGGTGTCGGACCACACGAAGTCGCCGATCGAGTTCGTCGGCTTGACGATCAGACCGGCGTCGATCGTGAGGTCGGCGCGCTTGCCGATGCCGAGGGTGACCGCGGCGGTCACACCGTTCGCCTGCGCGTTCGAGTCGGTCGCGGTGTTGCCGCCGGCCAGCGGGGTGGTGAAGGAGCGGCCGGCGGGCGCGGTGAAGCGCACGCGGTACGACCCGTCGACGAGGTCGGTGAACAGGTACTTGCCCTGCGCGTTCGTCGTCGTGGTGTCGACCGTGCCGTCACCGTTGCCGTCGACCGGGTTGCCGTTCGCGTCGAGCAGCTCGACCTTGACGTTCGGGACGGCGGGCTCGTTCGCGTCCTGCACGCCGTTGCCGTTGGTGTCGAACCAGACGTAGTCGCCGAGCTGGTTGAGCTCCGGCAGGCGCAGCGACAGGATGTAGTGGTCCGAGGACTCGAGGTCGGTGCGCTGGTTGGGCATCAGCGCGACCTCGGTGTTGAACGTGTTCGCGCCGTTGACGCCGTCGGCGAGACCGTCACCCCGGTTCTGCCGGTAGAGCGACCCGGTGCCGTAGGGGTTGGCCGGGTAGCTCGACAGCGGGCGGACGTCCGTGTCCGTGCGGAACGTGACGCTGGAGAACGTGCCCTTCAGCACCACCGAGCCACATCCGGCCGTCTCGACCGTGGGCGTCTGGCGGTTCGTCCCGGTGTAGCGCACCGGGTTCTCGTTGCACGTGGCGTACGCGTTCGGGCTCGCCACCGTGAGGAGCTTGGGCTGGATCGCCAGGTTCGTGCGGCCCGGTGACGGGTCGGCGAGCGTGACGCCGGGGGTCAGCAGGGCGAGGTGGGTGCTCACGAACGAGCCGCGCGCCCACTCGGAGCTGCCGATCTGCTCGTACGCCTCGGCGAAGCCGCCCAGGCCGCTGATGTCCATCACCACGTCGGTGACGGGCTTGGAGAACGTCAGCGTGAACTGGCCGGTGGTGCCGCAGACGCCCTGGAAGTTCTGGTGCGCCGCGGTTCCGGGCGCGCCGTTGCAGTTCGAGGCGTTGCTCAACAGGCCGAGGCCGGGAAGGGAGGCCGGCGTGGGCCCGCCCGTGAACATCGCGGGCGTCGCGTTCTTCGTGCCGTGGTTGGTGCTGTTCGCGATGTAGTTGGTACCCGCCACCTGGCCTGCGCCGGGTGTGAAGTCGGCCGTCACGGTGACCGCTCCCGTGCTCACCGGGATCGTCGTCGTGGCTCTGTTGGTCGCTGTGGCACGAAAAAACGCGCATTGGTGGCAGCCGTGCCGGTGGAACCCGGGTTCACCAGTGTCCAAGCGTTGTTGAACACGTACTCCGCACCCGTCCCCGCGGCCGCGGGGACGGGTGCGGCCAGAGGGACCGCGACGGCTCCTGCGAACACCAGGGCCGATGTCACCACCAATGAGACTCCAGCCCGGAAAGGCTTGCGAGCCATCATCTTCCCTTCTTGAGGCAGTTTTCTCTACCTGGTAGGAGAAACCTGAAGAGCAAACAGGAAGGGAGGTTAGCGACTCGCCGACATTCACGATGGGCGCGTTCCGTAACCTCAACGGGTGTATTTCGACTACGCGCCGCAGTGACGTGAAGAGGAGTTTTGAAAATTGCTTCGCGTTCGCCGGACGAGGCCCGCCGAGGTGGAATTTTTCGCAAGCACGCAGGAAGAATGGCCGTCGTCGCGTGTTCAACAATCGTCTGCGGCGATCATCTCCAGACACACTCCCGCACGACACGGGCAATGCAAATGGAGTGCACCGCAAAAGAAACACACCGTCAGCCACCACCGGACCGGCCGGACGGGAAAAGCCCGGCTCGGTGGAAGCCGGCCGGGAACGCGCGGGTGACCGGGCCCGGCCGGAACCGGCACCCGGTCACCACGGCGGGGTCAGCCGAGCCTGAGCCCGAACTTCGCGATCACGGCGGCGGTGACGCCCGGCTTCGCCACGTCGACCAGCTGGACCGGGTTCTGCACCTGGAGCACGTCACCTGCCGGCGGGAACTTCTTCAGCACGCCGAGCAGCCCCACCGCGTCCTTCGTGGTCAGCTCCAGCGGTGTGGGGCTGACGGCCGGCAGGTTGAGCGTGACGCGCAGGTTGAGCGACAGGGCGTGCGTCAGCGTCGGGGGGATGCCGAGGTTGAGGCTCAGCACGCCGGTGGCCGAGGCGTCGAACGCCTCGGGCCTGATCGTCACGTCGCCCTGGGGCAGCTTGCCCGTGAGGTTCAGGTCGAGCACGCGCAGCCGCACCGTGCCGAGCGGGTTGATGTCGCTCGGCACCACCCGGACGACGAGGTCTCCGCGCAGGTCGACGGTCTGCGTGGTCGAGGCGACGGTGATCGCGACGCCGGGTGCCGACAGCTTCAGCGCGACCACCGCGCCGACCCGCGGCAGCAGCGAGGCGCTGGGAGCGGCCTGGGCGGGTGGTGCGGCCAGGGCGGTGAGTGCCGCCAGGCAGGTGATGGCTGCGATCTTGCGAGTAAGGACGCGCACTGCGGTTCTCCTCGAGCTCGGGCCGATGCCCTCCGCGCGGAGGGCATGTCCAGCGTGAGCCGCCACCACGACCGGCGGAACGGGGGTCCCCCCGCTGTCACCGGGGTTCATCCGTTGCCGCGACCGTCCATTGCGGACCGAGCAGGAAAGGCGGCGCCGCAACCGGTTCGGGCTCGACCCGGCCCGCCGAGAACTACCCGTCCAGGCGGTCAGGACAACTGAGAGTGTTGCCGCGCAGGCGAAGCGGCCGATCAGCCCGTGTGCGGCAGGGCGTTCGTCGCCACCAGCCCGAAGGTGGTGCTCGGCCCGAGCCGTTCGCCGATCCACTGCAGCGGACCGGCCTGCGTCGACCAGTAGCGGTCCACGCGCACCGAGGAGAACCTCGGAGCGAGCAACGCCTCCAGCGCCCGTTCGTCGACGCCGTCGCGGACCACGTGGTACTCCACCATGTCCCCCGGTTTGGTCTCGTCGTAGGCGCCCCGGACGCGGCGGACGAACGACGCCAGCCCGCGCGTCAGTCCCGGACGGCCCAGCCGCCAGGTGAAGTAGGCGCCGCGGTCCACCAGCACCGAGGCGCGGGTGCGCCGCGGGTACCACAACGGGTCCTGGTAGCTGACGAACGCGCCACCGGGCGCGATCTGCGACGTGTACTGCCGCACCGTCCGCAGGTAGTCGGGGATGTGGTGCAGCACGGACAGGCACAGCACGACGTCGAACGTGCCGAGCGAGGAGGCGGCCGTGCCGTCGTCGTCGTGCAGCACGTGGACGGACTTGTTGTGCCGGAAGCGGTCCGTCAGCGAGAGGGCGGCGTCCTGGCTCATCTCGGTGACCCACACCTCCGCCCCGAGCGCGGCGACGTGGTCGGTGAACGAGCCGTGCCCGGCGCCGACCTCCAGCACGCGGCAGTGGCCCCAGCGGTCGAGCACCTCGCGGACCACGTCGCGGCAGACCTCGATGACGCGCTGGTTCAGGTTCCGGTGTCGCAGGTGCGGAGATCCGGCCGTGTAGTCGAAACCGTTCTGGTAGGCCACACTCTGATGGCGTGCGACCTGTTCGGCGATGATCGTCATGGGTGCTCCTGCTTCCTGTGCGGTCGTCCTGGTGAAGTCCGAAGGGGACAGATGTCACCGACCTTCCGATCCGTCTGGGCCGCCGACGTCGCCGCGGCGACCGGCACCCCCACCAGCTCGGCCGTCCGGGTCGTCTGGTTGCTGCTGACGCGTCCCGGCGTGCTCGCCGTGTTCCTGTTGCGGGTGCAGCAGGCGCTGCACGCGCGTCCCGCCCTGCGGCCCGCCGCGCACCTGGTGCGCTCGTTCGCCCACTTCGCCACCGGGGCGGACTTCGTGCCGGGCTGCCGGGTCGGTCCGGGACTGCGGCTGGAACACCCGGGAGGGGTCGTCCTCGGCGCGGGTGCGGTGGTCGGCAGGGACGGGTTCATCTGCCAGCGCGTCACTCTCGGCGAACGGCTCGGGCGCGGGGACGGGCACGACTACCCGGTGGTCGGCGACGGTGTGTTCCTCGGCGCCGGCGCGACCGTCCTCGGCCCGGTGCGCATCGGTGACCGCTCAACCGTGGGTGCCGGAGCGGTGGTGATGCACGACGTGCCCGGTGGCGCGCTGGCGGTCGGGGTCCCCGCGCGCACGGTGACGCGGGTCGCACAGGTAGGTCACGCTCCGGCTCCGGCGGTGAAGAAGGTGTTGTAGGGCAGCACTCCCGGGACCACGAGCCTGCGGTACCCGTGCGGTGCCAGTACTTCCCGCACCGCACGGACCGACTCGGCCGTCGGCGTCTCCACCATCAGCAGCGGGCGGTCACGGCGCAGCACCTCGTCCGCCCCGGCGATCACGTCGGTCTCGGCGCCCTCCACGTCGACCTTCATCGCGTCGACCCTGGGCCGCCCCGCCTCGTGCCACCGCTCGTCGACCGTGGTCACCTCGCAGGTGTGCACCGACGACCGGCCGGACGAGCCCTCCAGCCGGTGGACCCGGTGGGCGAACGCGTCGTCGTCGGTGAGCACGAACCCGGCGGTGCCGGCGGCCCGTCCCGCCGCCGCCCGGATGACCCGCACGTTCGAGCACCCGGCCCGGCGCACGTTGTCCGCGAGGCGCTGCGAGGTGACGGGCAGCGGTTCGAAGGCCCACACCTGCGCCTGCGGCCGGTGCAGGCCCAGCAGCAGCGAGAACCAGCCGATGTTCGCTCCGACGTCGACGAACACCCCGCCCGGCCTCGTCGCGCGGGCCAGCACCTCGACCTCGCGGTGCTCGTAGCCGGCCGCGATCAGCGACGCCCTGGCCATCGCGCCGCCGGGGTCGAGCTCGATGGACACCCCCGGCGCGAGCTCGGCGGTGACGGCGGGCAGCGACCTCGCGGGCAGCAGCACGTCCAGCGCCTTCAGCACGGGCATCCGCAGGTTTCCCCGCGTCACCGACACGTGCAGCGACGCCAGCGCCAGCGTCGCGCGGGAACGCCACCGGCCGGCGGGCGCACCGCCGCCGAGGACGAACCGCGGCCTCGGCAGGGCGCTCACGGCCGCACCAGGTCCTGCCGCACGAAGATCCCGTCGCACTGCAGCATCCGGCCGGTGCGCACGTCCCGGAAGCCCGGTTCGATCGACCACAGGCCGAACCCCCTGCCGGACAGGAGCTCCACCAGCTCTCCCATCAACGGCTGTCCGGTGTAGAGCGGGACCAGCGACAGCTCCAGCTGCACCGCGACGACGCGGTCGAGCGACCTGTCCGCACCGGCCAGCACCTCGCCCTCGTAGCCCTGCACGTCGATCTTGAGCAGCGTCTCGGCCGCCGTCTCGTCGTCGAGGAGGTCGTCGACCGTCGTCAGCGGCGCCTCCTCCACCCCGACGTACACCGACTCCGGCGCCGCGTCGGCGTGGCTGGGCAGCATGTCCAGCACCGACGACGAGTAAGAGTTCCCCGCCACGTGGACGGTGATCGTGCCGCGCTCCCGTCCCAGCGCGGTGCGCACGACGTGCCACCGCGGATCTGTTCTGGCCGACGCGCGCAGCTGTGCGCACGGCTCGGCGAGCGGTTCGCAGGAGATGATCCGGCCCTGGTAGCCGCCGGAGCGGATGAGCTTCGCGTACTGGCCTGAGTTGGCTCCCACGTCCAGCACCGTCCGCACGCCGGTCTGCTCGCACAGCCGGGCGAGCCTGCGGGCGAACGGGTCGCGGGTGACCTCGAACCCCGCCCGTGCCGCCGTCCTCCTGACGGCGGAGCGCACGAACGCGGGCACGAGCTGTCCCGTTGAAGTCGGCATACTGCACCACGTCCTTCGATGAGGCGAAAAACGTTCTGCGGCAGGAACTCCGCCGTCGAGTGTGGACACAATCACGAGCGTGTCGCATCCCGGAGTCTCGTCCCTGACCCGTTCGGGTGGAAACCACCCGGCGTTGCTCGGCGCGGTGGTACGACTGGGCGGAGGACAGCTCTGCGCGCAGGCCCTCACCGGCGTGCAGCTCGTCCTGCTGGCCCGCACCGCGTCCGCGGCCGGCTTCGGCGCGGCGGCACTGTGGTACGGGGTGGCCTCGATGCTGGTGCCCCTGGTGGACCTCGGCGCCTGCACGCGAATGCTGCGCGACGGCGGCAGGCGGTCCGACGGCGCCTCGGCCGGGGTGTTCCGGATGTTGTTGCTGCGCAAGACGGTGCTGCTCTCCGCGGTGCTCCTCGTGGCGACGACCGCGCTCGCGTTCGCCGGACTGCCACCGCTGCTGCTCGCTCTGGCGGCCTCGTACGGCCTGCTGCGGGCGGCCCTGCTGCTCGTGCAGGCCCGGTGGCAGCTGCGCGGGCGGGCCGGGGTCTCGGCGGCGCTCGCGGTGTGCGAGCGGTTCGTCGCCTTGGTCGTCGGAACAGGCCTGCTCTTCGTGCCCGGTCTACCTGCGGCCGCCGCGCTGCTGGGTGGTCTGGTGTGCGGAAGTGTGGTGGCACTTGGCTGTTCCGGCACGCTCGGGATCGCCGGGAGCACGCCCATCCCGACGGAGAACCCGCTGGGTTACGGGATCCGGTTCGCGGGAGTCGCCGTGGCGGGCAACCTCGTGCTGCTGGACACCGCGGTCGTCACGGCGGTGGCGGGCGTGGAGCAGGCGGGCCTGTACTCGCTCGGCGCCCGGCTGCTCGGACCGCTGCTGGTGCTGGTGTCCGCGGCGGGCACGGCGGCGCTGCCCGCGCTGTCGGCCGGAACCCGTGCGGCGACACGGGTTCTGGTGCTGGCGGGCGTGTTCTCCGCTGCCCTGGTGGCGCTTCTGGCCGTGTGCGCGCCCTGGATCGTCCCGCTCGTGGCCGGGTCACGGTTCACCGACGCCGTGCCCGCGCTCCGGTGGTACCTGTTCGCGACCCTCTTCGTCGTGGTGGCCCAGCTGCTGGTGCTGGCCGCCCAGGCGCGTGGCGACGAGACCGCGATGAGCGTGCTGCTGCCCGCGGGAGCGTTGCTGGGCCTGTGCGGACTCGGGATCGGCGGCTGGTTCGGCGGAGCCGTCGGTGCGGCCCAGGGCCACGCCGTCGCGTGCGTCGTCGTCACCGCCGCGATCGCGGTGCGCTACCGCGGTCAACGCCAGCGCGAGCGCCAGCGCGATGTGCCCGCGGGTGGTGTCGCCCAGCGGTGAGAACAGCACGTGCCACAACGCCATCACGACCACGAACAGCTCGGCGATGCGTCCGCCGCGCAGGGCCCGGACGATCCCGCCGCCCAGCAGCACCATCGCCAGCAGCCAGAACGGGAGCGCCGCCAGCCCGGCCGTCGCCCAGGACCCCAGCACGGTCGAGTGCAGGTACAGGGTCGCGGGATGGACGAACGTGAGCACGTCGTACGCCTCCAGCGGGTAGTCGTGCGCCCGCAGCCAGCTCACCGCCTCCGCCTTCACCTCGGCGGGCACGACGGCACCGGGACCCCAGCCGAGCACGGGCCGTTCGGACACGGCCGCGAGGAGGAACACGAAGTCCTTGCGGCCGCCCACGAGCAGCCCGAGGTCGCCGTCCTGGAACCCCACCTTGATCTGCTGCTCCGCGCCGAGCGCCCCGCTGGTCGCGAGGGTCGTGTAGGTCTGCTGGAGCACGAGCGCGCCGGCGACGGCGGCGACGACGAGCAGCGCGGCCCTCGCCCGGCCCAGGCGCCGGCGCGACAGCGGCGCGAGCAGCGTGCCCAGCAGGGCGACGAACGTGACCAGGGCGAGGATGCGCGACCCGACCGCCAGGTGCCCGGCCGTGAGCACGAGCAGCAGCAGGGGCAGCGCGTACCGGCGGCTGTGCGCGGAGAACCGTTCCGCGGCCAGCAGGACGAGCAGCGTGACCGCCTGTCCCCCGCCGAACTTCCACAGGTCGAGCCCCGCCGCCGACGCCGGCGTCACGAACAGCCCGACCAGCTGCCCCCACGCGAACCCGAGCAGCAGCGCCCGGCGCGGCCCCGCCGGGTCCGCCTCCCGGTCGCGCGGCGCCAGCACCAGGCAGAGCAGGCCGGTCGTGACGACCAGCGCGACCACGCTCGCGAAGGCGCGCACCACTGCGGCGGCCGGGCCGGGGAGCACGAGCTGACTGACCACCAGGCCCGCGAACCAGCAGCCCGCGGCGAGGACCAGCGCCGGGCCGCGGCGGTACCGCGACACCGCGACCAGGCAGGGTGGCGCCAGCAGCACGGCGGCGAGCTCCGTCACGGAGATCCGCCCGCCCAGCGGCAGGAACAACCAGAGCCCCGCACCCGCGCCGACGGCGCCCAGCAGGCCGGTCCTGGCGGCCGTCACCTGCCGATCCACGCTCGGGTGCGGTGGAAGTAGGCGCCGTCGATCTCCCGGATCGGTTTCGCCGGAACGCCTCCGAACAACGTGTTCGCGCGGTAGGTCTGCCCGATCGCGGTGACGCTGCCCGCTGCCAGCACGGCCCGCGGCTCCAGGCGGCACCCGGCCATCAGCAGGCAGTTGGTGCTGAGGAACGCGTGCTCGGCCAGCACCGCCGGTGCCGTGGTCTGCTTGCCGGTCTCCAGGTCGACGGTGTGCGTCAGCACGGTGCAGCGCACGCCGGCGATCGAGGCGAAGCTGCCCAGCAGCAACCCGCCGGACGCGTCGACGTAGTGCCGGCTGGTCATCACCGCGTGGTCCTCGATGCGCACGATGCCGTCGAGGCCGTGGCTGTCGTCCCGCAGCGAGGGCGCCGTCGAGAACCAGTTGAACTGTCCGATGATGGCGTCCGCGCCGATGTCCAGCGACCGCAGGCCGCGGAACGTGTTGCCGTGTCCCACCACGGAGCCCGCGCCCACGCGCACCGCCGTGCCGCCGAGGACCAGGCAGACGCCGATCCTCGCCGAGGGCGCGATGTCGTGGCCCAGCAGGACGAGCACGCGGTTCTTGAGCCGTCCCGGCGGGAGCAGCCAGCTCGCTGTCCGCACCAGGTCACGCACTCGGTTCAGCACGGGAAGACCACCTCTCTCGAAGCCGGGTGTAAGCAGGACCGAAACGCACGCGGGCGGTCGCGACACCGGCCGCGTGCCACGCCGTGCCCGCGACGGCGCGGACGACGTCGAGGTCGCTGCGGCGGCCGCGCCACCGCACGACCGCGCCCTCGGTGAAGAACCTGCGGCCGAGCCCGCCGGACTTGCTGGCGTCGTGGTAGCGCAGCGCGCCCAGCGGACGGGGGACGACGACCTGCGCGGTGTCCGCGAGCTTCAGCATCAGGTCGAAGTCCATGACATAGTGCAGGTCCCGGGAGTAGCCGCGCAGCAGGAGCAGCAGGTCGCGCCGCACCAGCATCGCGCCGGAGAACGCGTAGCACCCCTGCACCAGGAGGCGGCCGCGGTCGAGCTCCCGGGCGGGGCTCTCGCGGACCACCTCTCCCCCTCCGTCGACCAGGCGCCACCCGCCGACGACGACGTCCGGGAGGTGCGGCGCTCGCTCGATCTCCGCGCGCACCAGGTCGAAAGCGCCGGGCAGCACGAGGTCGTCGGCGTTGACCCACCAGACGTAGTCGCCCCGCGCGCGCTTCAACGCGCGGTTGAGCGCGTCGGACTGGCCACCGTCCTTTTCATGCACCACCAGCATCTTCGGCGTGCGCCCGGCATAGCTGTCGAGGACCTCGGCCGAGCCGTCGGTGGACAGGGCGTCCTGCACGATCAGCTCGTCCCGCGGCCCGAGCTGGTCCACGACGCTGTCCAGACACGGACGCAGATACCGCCCCGCGTTGAGACAGGGCATCAGCACACTCACCGCTACCACTGCGCGAACACCCCCTCGACCAGTTCCCCGTAGCGCCGGCTGACGCGGTCGGCGTCCAGCGCGTGGCGCGCCCAGTCCTGTCCGGCCTGGGCGACCTTCTCCCGCAGCCGTTCGTCGGTCAGCAGGCTCCGCAACGCCATCGCGGCCACCGCCGGGTGGCGGCGGGTGACCAGGGCGCCTCCCGCCGCCTCGAGCTCGTCGCCGAGGTAGACCTCGTCGCTCAGCAGCACCGCGCACCCCGCGGCGAGCGCCTCCGCGGTCGCGACGCTGAAGTTCTCGTTGTCGCTGAGCAGGGCGAACACGTCGGCCGCGGCAAGCAGTTCACGCCGCCGCCTCGGCTCGACCCAGCCGGTGAAGACGACCTTGCCGGGCGACCGGCGTGCCGATGCCCTGGCGCGCAACGACCTGTCCAGCTGGGGGTCGCCGACGCCGGCCACCACCAGCGTGTCGTCCGGCCCCGCCGCGAGGTCGAACGCCTCCAGCAGCAGCGGCAGCCCCTTCTTCCGGTCGATGCGGCCCAGGAACAGCACCACCCGACCGTGCAACGGCAGACCGCACGCACGTCTCGCGCGTTCCTTCGACCCGCAGGCCGTGACGGGGACCGCGGCCGGCAGGGGCAACGGCAGCACCTCCCGGCGCGTTCCCGCTCCGAAGTCCTCCAGCCGGTCGGCCTCCCGCTGGGTGGTGCACATGACCGCCGACGCACCGGCGACGCTCTCCCTCCACAGTGGAGCGAGCCGCCGTTTCGCCCACCCGTGCTCGCGGAGGTCGTAGGGGTCGAGACTGCCGTGCGGCCAGAGCAGGTACGGCACGGCGTACCTGCGGGCGGTCCGGCCGCACAGGTGCGCGGTCAGGTCGAACACGCCGTGCACGACGACGAGGTCGTGCTGGGGAACCAGCCGGGCCAGCGTCGACCTCAGCCTGCCGGAGCCGTGGAACCTCCCGGACACCCGGCCCGGTGGCAGCATCTCGACGTCGAAGCACGACGACAGCTCGCCCAGCAGCCGGTCGCCCTCCTCCGGGCGGTGCAGGCTCACCAGCGTGGCGTCGTGGCCCAGCCTGCTCTCGACGTGGCCGAGAGTTCCGACCGCCGACGAGACACCTCCGTACCGGTCGCCGACGCTCGCGACCGCGTGCAGCACCCTGAGCATCAGTGCCGGACGATCTGCGAGTCCGCGTGCGCGCCCGACCGCGGCAGGGGCGGGCTGATCCCGGCGCCGCGGTGCAGTTCGAGCTCGCGCACGTCCGCCTCGATCATGATGCGGGCGAGCTCCTCGCCGTGCGTGCGCGCCGTCCACCCCAGCTTCTCGGCGGCCTTGCGGCTGTCGCCGATCAGGGCGTTCACCTCGACCGGACGCAGGTAGCGCTCGTCGAAGCGCACGTGGTCGCGCCAGTCGAGGCCCACCGCGCCGAAGGCGTAGCCGAGGAAGTCCCTGACCGTGCAGGAGGTCCCGGTCGCCACGACGTAGTCCTCCGGCTCGTCCTGCTGCATCATCAGCCACATCGCCTCGACGTACTCCGGGGCGTACCCCCAGTCCCGCACGGCGTCGAGGTTGCCGAGGTAGAGGGCCTTCTGCTCACCCGCCCGGATGCGCGCCGCGGCCCTGGTGATCTTGCGCGTCACAAAGGTCTCGCCCCGCCTCGGACTTTCGTGGTTGAAGAGGATTCCGTTCACGGCGTACATTCCGTAGCCCTCGCGGTAGTTGCGCGTCACCCAGTAGGCATAGGTCTTGGCCGCGGCATACGGCGACTGGGGACGAAACGGAGATTCCTCGTTCTGCGGTGGCGGGGTCCCACCGAACATCTCGGAACTCGAAGCCTGGTAGAACCGGCACGGCAGATCAACCATTCGGATGGTTTCCAGCAGCCGCACCGTACCCAGTCCGGTGGTGTCCCCGGTGAACACGGGTTCGTCGAAACTCACCCGGACGTGGCTCTGCGCGGCGAGGTGGTACACCTCATCAGGCACGATGCTGGACAGCAGGTTGGCCAGACGGCAACCATCCGTGAGATCGCCGTAGTGCAGCGTGAGCCGTCCGGGTTCCGCCACCGGGTCGCTGTAAAGGTGGTCGATTCTCTGCGTGCCGAACGAGCTCGACCTGCGGATGATTCCGTGAACTTCGTATCCTTTGGCGAGCAGCAGTTCGGTGAGGTAGCTTCCGTCCTGTCCGGAGATTCCAGTGACCAGGGCAGTTTTCATGCGATCTCCCGGATTGTCGACTCACGCGTCGTCTTCCCATCACGGCCTCCCGGACATCATCGGCGGATACTTCGGCGGCCAGCGACCCGAGCATCAGCAAGTTCACACAAAAGAATCATTTTTCGACCGCCGGAGGGGATGCCGAATGCACAGCCCGCTCAACCGCGACGTTCCGGTCTACGTCGCCGGCCACACCGGACTGGTGGGCTCGGCCTGCGTGAGGCTCCTGCGCAGGCGCGGGTTCACGAGGGTGATCACCGCGCCGTCGGCGGAGCTCGACCTCCGCGACCACGAGGCCACCGCCCGGTTCCTGCGCACGCACCGGCCGGAGGTGGTGCTGCTGGCGGCCGCGCGGGTGGGGGGCATCGCGGCCAACCACGCGGCGCCGGCCGACTTCCTCAGCGACAACCTCCGCATCCAGCTGTCCGTCATGGACGCCGCCCGCGCGCTCCGGGTGCCGCGACTGCTGTTCCTGGGCTCCTCCTGCATCTACCCGCGCGACTGTCCACAACCGATCCACGAGTCCGCGCTGCTGAGCGGCCCGCTCGAACCGACCAACGAGGCCTACGCGATCGCCAAGATCGCGGGCGTGACGCAGGTCCGCTCGATCCGCCGGCAGGACGGCCTGCCGTGGATCTCGGCCATGCCCACCAACCTCTACGGCCCCGGCGACAGCTTCGACCTGGAACGATCGCACGTGCTGCCCGCGCTGCTGCGCAAGTTCGACGACGCCGTCCGCGACGGCGCGGACACCGTGACGGTGTGGGGCACCGGCACTCCCCGCCGGGAGTTCCTCCACGTCGACGACCTGGCCGAAGCCTGCCTGACCCTGCTGGAACGCTACGACGACGACAGCCCGGTCAACGTCGGCACCGGCGAGGACCTGACCATCGCAGCACTCGCCGAGCTCGTCGCCGCCACCGTCGGCTTCCGGGGCCGGATCGCGTTCGACCCGCGCCGGCCGGACGGCACCCCGCGCAAGGTCCTCGACGTCAGCACGATCCGCGCGCTCGGCTGGGCGCCGCGGATCGGTCTCGCCGAAGGACTGCGCAGCACTCATGCCTGGTACCGCGGCGTCCAAGAGGTGACGGTCTGATGAAGGTGGTCATGGTGGGGCTCAACTACGAGCCCGAGCACGCGGGGATCGCCCCGTACACGACCGGCACCGCGCGGGCGCTCGCCGAGGCCGGGCACGACGTGCACGTCGTCACCGGATTCCCGTACTACCCGCAGTGGCGCACTGCGGACGACTACCGCGGCCTGAGCGCCGGTCTGGTCCGCAGACTCGCAGACGGCCCGGTACGACTTACCCGGCTGAGGCACTACGTGCCGTCCAGCTCCACCGGCATCGGCCGGATCGCGCACGAGGCCTCGTTCGCCGCGCACGCCTGGCTGCGCACGCGCGGCCGGGAGCTGCGCGACGCCGACGTGGTGATCGGCGTGAGCCCGTCGCTGCTCTCGCTGCTGGCCGCGCGCAGCCTCGCCGCGCGGACGGGAGCCGCGTTCGGCGTTGTCGTGCAGGACCTCTACGCGTCGGTCACCAGCGAGGTCGGTGCGCTGGGCGGCCGGGGCGGCTCGCAGGTCGCGCGACTGGAAGCGAGCCTGCTGCGGGCGGCCGACGGGGTCGTGACGGTCCACGAGAGGTTCAGCGACGTCCTGCGCACGGTGCACGGTGTCGCCCCTGACCGCGTCACGGTCATCCGCAACTGGACGCACATCCCGCTGTCGTCCGATCCGGTGCCGGCACCGTGGCCGTCGGACACGGGAACCGTGGTGCTGCACGCGGGGAACATGGGCGCGAAGCAGGAGCTCGGCACGGTCGTGGACGCCGCGAGGCTCGCGGACCGCCGCGGCGACGACGTGCGGTTCGTGCTCATGGGCGACGGCGCGCGATGTGCCGAGCTGCGCCGCCAGACCGCCGGTGTGCGCCGGATCAGCGTGCTGCCACCGGTTCCCGACGAGGAGTTCGCGGGCGTGCTGGCCGCCGCCGACGTGCTGCTGGTGAACGAACGGCCAGGGTTGCGCTCGGTCTGCGTGCCGAGCAAGCTGACGTCCTACTTCGCCGCGGGCCGTCCGGTGCTCGCCGCGACCGAGGCGGACAGCCCCGCCAGTGCGGAACTGTCCGCCGCCGGCGCCGGGGTCCGCGTGGCACCCGGTGATCCCGCCGCGCTGCTCGACGCCGCGCTGCGGCTGGGACACGACTCGCCGCTGTGCGAACGCCTGGGCGGCAACGGCCGCAGGTACGCCGCCACGGAGCTGTGCCGGCAGCAGGCCGCCGAGCGGTACCGCGCCTGGGTCGCCGGTCTCGGTGCGCGAGGCCGCCGATGAGCGCGCCCCACTCGGTGCTGGTCCTGTGCACCGCCAACGTGTTCCGCTCACCGCTCGCGTCCCACCTGCTCGCCGCGACCGCGGGCACCGGGCTCGTGTTCTCCAGCGCCGGACTGAGGGCCAGGGAGGGCGACCCGGTGGCCGAGACGGTGCGGGACCTGCTGGTGCAGCGCGGAATCGACGTCTCGGGGTTCCGGTCCCGGCGGGTCACGGACGCGCTGCTCGCCGGCGCCGGCACCGTGATCGCCATGACCAGGGCGGAGCTGTCGGACGCGTTGCGGTTGCGACCGCGCGCGCTGTCGTCCGCGGTGACCCTGGGCGAACTGGCCGCCGCGGCGGACCACCTCGGCGAAGCGGAGTGGGACGCGCTGGTGTCCACGGCGATCGCGCGGCGCGGCACGACCGATGTCGAGGACCTGGTGGACCCGAGCGCGGCCGGGCCGAAGGTGACCTCGGACGTCGCCGCCCGGATCGTCGACCTGACCGACGCCATCGGCAGGAGCGCCGGAGCCGCGGTCACCGCGAGGCGGCGGTGAAGCCCGCGGCCGCGGTCGTCGCGGGACTGCTCCTCGCCGGCACCTGCGCGGTCCTGCTCGCGGCGGCGCTCGGCCTGGCGCGCCAGCCGTTGTGGTGGTGGTCGGGGTTGGGCCTCCTCGCCCTCACCAGCGGGGTGGCCGCGGTCGTCCGGGCACGGCGCGGCGCGCGCGGACGGGTCCCCGGCCTCGTGCTGCCGACGACACCGCTGCCTCGCGCGGCCGGTGATCAGGAGGGGGTGATCGTCAGTGGCAACGGGATCGGCTCACCGGCGCGCAACGCCTCCGCCACGGCCGCGAGGCGGTCGCGGTCCAGCTCCAGGTAGGCCTGGCCGTCGGCGGAGGTGCCGGACCCGGCGACCGGCGCGGTGTGGAACGAGACCGATCCGGAGGGCAGGGTCGCGATGTCGAAGAAGAGGGTGAGGAACGTGTCGTCGTCGAGGCCGGAGTCGGTGCTCACGTTCCTGCGCACCACCCCGAGCACCTTCTCCCGCAGCGCGCCGTCCGTCAGCGCCCGCGCGGCGATCTGCCTGCCCACCGCGGACAGCAGGACGTGCTGCCGGGTGATCCGGTCGATGTCGCCCCCGGGAAGTCCGTACCGCTGCCGCACGAACGTGAGCGCGCGGTCGCCCTGCAGCACCAGCCGTCCCGCGTCGAACGTGGTGCGCGTCAACGGGTCCGTCGACGCGGCGGGGTTGTCGACGGCGACGCCGCCGAGCGCGGTCGTCAGGTCGCGCACCGCGGCGAAGTCCACCACGACCACGTGGTCGATCCGGATGCCCGTCACCGCCTCGACGGTCCGGATCGTCAGCGGCACACCGCCGTAGGCGAGCGAGGCGTTGATCTTCGCCATGCCGTGGCCCGGGATCTCGACCCAGGAGTCGCGGGGCACGGACAGGACCTCGGCGCGGTGGTGGCCCTGCGGCAGGTGGGCGATGAGGATCGTGTCGGCCCGCTGCCCCGTGACGCCACCACCGGCGTCCGAGCCGAGGCGGATGTCACTTCCCAGCAGCAGCACCGTCTTCGGCGGTGCCGCGGCCACGGAGATGCGGACCCCCTCCGGCCGGTTCTCCATCCCGGCGAACACGTCGCTCCGCAGGTGCGTGACGCTCGCCGCGACCTCACGGCGCAGGTACCAGCCGTACCCGGTGAAGGTGACGGTGGCGAGAGTCGTCACCACGACCATCAACCTGCCCGCCCGCACAAGACCACGCCGTCCGGAGATGCCGCTCATGGCACGAACATGACCAGCGCTCTCCGCGGCTGTCAACCAGGCTTCCCCCATCAGGTGAAGCCGGAACGCCCTGGCAGAGAAGAGGATCCGACGATGTACGAACCTCCCTGGTGGACCAGGTACCGGCAGCTCCTGCTCGGCTCGGACGTGTTCGTCCTGCTCTGGGCGGTGGCCCTGGTCCCGGTCACGGCACCGGGTCAGACGGCCTGGCGGCAGGCGGCGACGGCGACTCTCATCGCCGCCCTCTGGTTCGCCGCACTCACGGCGTTCGGCTCCCGCACGCCTGCCGTTCTGGGCGACGGGCACGAGGAGTACCGGCGGGTGCTGGCGGCGTCCACGACGTTCTGGGGACTGGCCGCGATCATCGCCTACCTCCTCCGCTACGGCGAGGTGCGCGAGTACCTGCTCGCCGCGTTCCCCACGGGCGTCGTCGCGCTGGTCCTGTCGAGGTGGTTGTGGCGCCAGTGGTTGCACGCCCACCGGTGGTCGGGCCGCTGGTCGTCGCGCGTGCTGCTGGTGGGCGACCCCGGCCGCTTCCCCCACCTGGCGGACCAGCTCGACACCGTTCCCTGCGCGGGTTTCCGCGTCGTGGGCACGTGGTCCGATGAGGACACCGGGTCGCCGGCGGACTCGGCCAGGTCGGCACTGCGGTCGGCTCGCCGGCTGGGCGCGGACACCATCGCCGTGACCGGGGGCATCGGCGCCGGGTCGGATCTCCTGCGGCACCTGAGCTGGCTGCTCGAGGGGACGGAGACGCAGCTCGTCGTGGTGCCCGCGGCGATGGCCGTGGCGGAACCGCGCATCCACGCCCGGCCCGTGGCGGGACTTCCGGTGCTGGTGATCGAGCCCCCGCGCTTCACCGGCATCGCCCGGTTCGTCAAGCGCGTCGTCGACCTGGTCGCTTCCGCCACCGCTCTCGTGCTGCTGAGCCCGCTGGCTCTGGTGATCGCCGTGGCGGTCAAAGTGGACAGCACCGGGCCCGTCCTCTACCGGCAGACGCGATCCGGCCGGCACGGCAGGGAGTTCCAGGTCTGGAAGTTCCGGACCATGTCGCCGGGTGCCGACCTGCTCCAGCAGGAGCTCGCCGCGGGCAACGAGGCCGGCGGCCCGTTGTTCAAGATGCGGTCCGATCCCCGCGTGACCCGGCTGGGCAGGCACCTGCGCCGCTGGTCGCTCGACGAGCTGCCCCAGCTCGTCAACGTCCTCAGAGGACAGATGAGCCTGGTAGGTCCCCGTCCGCCGCTGCCGAGCGAGCTGCGCCGCTACGACCGCGACGTGCGCAGGCGGTTGCTGGTCAAACCGGGGATGACCGGCCTGTGGCAGATCAGCGGGCGGTCGGACCTCACCTGGCACGCGGGCGTGGAGCTCGACCTCTATTACGTGGAGAACTGGTCGTTCACGCTGGACCTGATCGTGCTGTGGAAGACCGCACGGGCGGTGCTGAGCTGCCGCGGGGCCTACTGACGGTCCGGGACGCGGGGAAGCGCCCGCCGGGTCCGCCGCCACCAGGTGAACCGGGCCCGGCCGGGCGTGCCGCCGTAGCGGTAGTAGCCGGGTTCCTGGCCGGACGGCGCGGGCGTCAGGTTCAGCACGGTGCCGACCACCCGCGCGCACACGGTCTCGAGAGCGCGCACCGACCGCTCCAGCTGGTCGCGGGTCGTGCGGCCGATCGCGGTGACGAGCAGGACCCCGGTGGCGCAGCGGGCGAGCAGGGCCGCGTCCGTCACCGGCAGCAGCGGCGGCGAGTCGATGATCACCAGGTCGAACCGGGTCTCCAGCTCGCCGATCAGCTTGCTGGTGGCGGGAGAGCCGAGCAGCTCGCTCGGGTTCGGCGGCAGCTCGCCGGCGGTGAGCACGTGCAGTCCCCCGTCCCAGCGCTGCAGGGCCTCGTCCAGGCCGATCCGGTCCAGCAGCACCGTCGTGAGACCGACGGTGTCGACCAGGCCGAGGTAGTGCGCGATGCGCGGCTGGCGGAGGTCGGCGTCGACCACGACGACCTTCATCCCGCTGTCGACGAGCGTCAGCGCCAGGTTCACCGCGGTGGTGCTCTTGCCCTCGTTCGGCATCGACGAGGTGATCACGACGGACCGCAGCTCGCCGACGGCCGACACGAACTGGAGGTTGGTGCGCAGCTTGCGGAACGCCTCCGCGCGCGAGCTCTGCTGGCTGCGCAGCAACGTCGGGTTCTGCGCGGCCTGCCGGTCGAACGGGATCTCGCCCAGCACCGCGCCGTTGACGCTCCTCGGCAGGTCCGCCTCGCCGCGCACGCGGGTGTCGGCGGCGTTGCGCACGAGCGCCGCCCCGACTCCGAGGACGAGCCCGCCCAGCACCCCGGCGCCCAGCGTCAGCGGGACCGACGGGAACACCGGCTTGTCCGGGACCGTCGCGCGGCGCACGAAGCTCACCGCGACCGGCGACGTGTCCGAGGTGGCCGTCTCCAGCTTGGTGATGACCTGGATCAGCGAGTCGCCGACCGCCGTGGCGATCGCGGCCGCCCTGCCCGCGTCCTCGTCGCGCACGGAGATGTCGAGGAGCACGGTGTCGAGCGGCGCCGACACGACGACGCGGGACGCCAGCTGGTCCGCGGTCTCGGTGAGCCCGAGCTTCGCGATCACCGGGTCGAGCACGCTCGGCGTGGCGACCACCTGGGCGTAGGTCTTCACGCGCTGCTGGCCGAAACTGCTGCCGGAGAACAGCTCCGCGGTGCCCTCACCCCGTGCGGTGGACACGAAGAGCTGGCTGTTGGCCTGGTACTGCGGCGTGGTGCCGCTCAGGAACACGACCGAGCCGATCAGCCCGAGCGCGAACCCCGACGCGATCATCCGCCACCGCCGGCGCAGCACGCGAAGGTAGTCGACAGGTCCCACTTCGATCCCCTTCGCCCTTACGTCTTCACTCAGGAGGTGTTGTGCGGCTTCAGGTCTTGGACTCGGTCTTGCGCCGCTGCGGCATCGACGCCGGTCCCGACGACCGTGGTTTGCCGGGCGCGGCGCGGCGCGGGCTGGGAGGCACCACGATCTCTTCGACCGGTGGCAATGGCGGTTCCTCCGGTTGCGGCTCGGCGGAGCT
This sequence comes from Lentzea sp., assembly GCF_036380075.1. NCBI lineage: Bacteria > Bacillati > Actinomycetota > Actinomycetes > Pseudonocardiales > Pseudonocardiaceae > Lentzea > Lentzea sp. The sequence continues at coordinate 45,643 of NZ_DASVFL010000338.1, forward strand.
GTCGCGGGAGGACGGCGGCGCGACGCGGTTCTGCTCCCGGCCCAGAGGAGCGGACTCCATCAGGTTCCGGATGGTCGCCTCGACGCGCGCCAGGTCGCCGAGGATC
>NZ_DASVFL010000339.1:0-2633 GCF_036380075.1 Lentzea sp.
GGCTCAGTCGGCCGGGCGAAACCGGACCTGCGTGCCCGGCCGCGCCTGACCGAGAAACCGCAGGTGGTCGCGGTCGACGACGCCGATGACGGGATAGCCGCCGGTCGTCGGGTGGTCGTTGAGGAACACCACGGGCTGGCCGTCCGGCGGCACCTGGACCGAGCCGGTGATCATGCCCTCGCTGGGAATCTCCCCGTCACGACGATTCAGCTTCGTGCCGCTGAGCCGCGTGCCGACCCGGTTGCTGCGGTCCGAGACGGTCCAGGAACCCCGGCGCAGCTGGGTTTCCGCGTCGTCGAACCAGTCGTCGCGCGGACCGAGCAGGATCGGGACGACCAGGACGTCCGGTGCCTGGTGCGGCGGGACGACGTCGGCGCCCGTAGGCGTTCCGGGGGTGCCGAGCTCCAGGACGTCGTTGTCGCGCAACGGGTCCGGACCGATTCCGGAGAGCAGGTCGGTGGACCGGCTGCCGAGCTCCGGTGGCACGTCGACGCCGCCGGAGATCGCGAGGTAGGTGCGCAGGCCGGTGCCCGGCGTGCCGACGGTGAGGGTCTGGTCCGGCCTGAGGTGGATCGGGTGGTGGGAGTCGGCGAGCCTGCCGTCGACCGTCACCTCGGTGGGCGGTCCGGTGACGGCGACCGTGCAGCTCGTGTGGGTGCGCAGGGTGAGACCGCCCAGCAGGAGCTCCAGCCCGGCCGCGCTCTCGTCGTTGCCCACGAGCCGGTTCGCGAGGGTCAGCGAGTGCGGGTCGACGGCACCGGACGGCGGCACGCCGAGGTGGGCGTGACCCGGCCGGCCGAGGTCCTGGACGAGGGCCTGCGGGCCGGTCCTGAGGATCGTGACTCGGCGGCTCACGCGACCACGAACCTGACCTGGTCGCCTGGCTGCAGGAGCGCGGGGGTCTCGGCTCTGGGGTCGAACAGCGTGATCCCGGTGCGGCCGATCAGCCGCCAGCCGCCGGGGGTGGACCTGGGGTAGGCGGCGGTGAACTCGCCGGCGATGCCGACCGCGCCCTGCGGGACCTTCGTGCGCGGGGAGTCGAGCCGCGGCTGCCGGAGGCTCTCGGGGAGGCCGGTGAGGTAGCCGAAGCCGGGGGCGAAGCCGCAGAACGCGACCTCGTAGGTGGCCTCGGTGTGGAGCTTCACGACCTCGTCGGGGGTGACGCCCGCGGTCTCGGCGACCAGGTCGAGGTCGGGGCCGTCGTAGGTGACCGGCACGGTGATCTCGCGCGGGTGCGTCGCCGGTGCCTTGGTCAGGTCGATGTCTCGGAGGGCGTCCCTGACTCGGTGGAGTTGGCCCTTGACCAGCACTGTTCGTGCGGCGGGCACCAGTTCCTCGATGCCGTCGAGGTCCTGGAGGGCGGCGCGGACGGCCGCGACCTCCGTCAGTGAGTCGACCTCGACGAGGAGGGCGTCGGTTCCGCAGCGCCGCAGCAGCATGCCGCCCATCGTACGTGGAATCGTGGGATTGTTGAACAATCCGACACGCCGAGATCGTTCAACAATCCCTCAGTGGTGCTGGCGGATTGTTGAACGATCGACGGGAAGTCTCAGCCGACGATGCGCTTGAGGTGCGCCGACGCGTGCGGCTGCATCTCCTGGCCGACCATGGCGCGCTCCTCGACGTAGGCGAGGTCGCCGTTGTTGACGATGCCGTAGAGCCGCTGCGCCGCCTTGACCTCCTTGGCCGTGGCGGTGCGGATGACGGCGTCCGTCTGGAACTCCCACGACGTCTGCGTGCGCACCTTGCCGTAGAACAGCTCGACGATGCCCGTGTTGTGGGCCAGCAGCAGCTCGATCGTGTCGTCGGCCTGCGGGCGCCAGAAGCCCTGCTCCCTGGCTGCCGGGCGGATCACCTCACCGGCCTCGTTGAGCAGCCACGACCGGGCCTCGTACACGAGGAACGGACGGCCGTCGTGGGCGAACGTGATCTGCTGGCCGAAGCGGAACGGGCCGTCGATCGTCGGGTAGACGATCTCGCCCTCGCCCCGCCACACGCCCACCAGGGGGAGGACGGCCAGGAGGGCGTCGTTGAGGTTCGCGCCTTCGCGCAGGTTCGCCGTGTCTGCCGGGATGGGCATGTCGGTGAACTGCGGCAGGTTGCGCTCGCGGGTGGCCGCGGCGCGCTCCTCCGCCAGGCGGATGGCCTCGTCGCCGCTGCCCGGGATGGGGGCTGCGCCTTGCGTGCCATGCGCGCCTGGGGTGCCCGAGGTGCCTGGGGTGCCTGGGGTGTTGGGAGTGCCTGGGGTGGTCATCGCTGGTCTGAGTAGAGGCGGTAGACGACGTAGCCGGCGAACCACATGACGGCGATCGTCACTAGTACCAGGAGTCCTGTGAAGATGTGTTCCACGGTTCCCAGGATATCTCTCTGGCGTTGACGTGCAGCGTTGTGGTGGTGCATGACACCGGGTGGTCCTGTTTCAGGCGCGGGGCTCCGCCCCGGACCCCGCCAGCTGATCAAAGACCGGGCCGGCGCCGCAGGCGGGTTGATGGCACGCCTGTTGCGTTGGGCGGCTGTGCGTTGCGTGGGTGGTGCGGTTCGGGTGGGGTGGTCCCGTCCCGAACCGGGCAGAGCGAGCCACAGCTTGGAGGGGTTGTCAAACCGCCGAAAAGCGTGGCGGTTTGACAACCCCT
>NZ_DASVFL010000340.1:0-34263 GCF_036380075.1 Lentzea sp.
GGCACGATCCGGAAGGTGATGTAGTTGCGCATCACGACGAACTGGATGTGGGTCAACTGCGCTCGCATCACGTCCGGACCGCCGACCGGCAACCGGAGTGCCTGCTCGTGCACGTAGAACACGAACTCGCGGCCGGGCTGGAAACTCGCCTGGCGGTCGAGCTTCGCGCGGACCAGCGCGTCGATGTCCGCGGGTTTGATCTTGGCCGACTTCTCCGCGGCGGCACGCATGTAGCCGGCGATCTGGAGGTGGCCGGGGACGAGGTTCATCGACCACACGGTGATCTTGCTGGCGAGCCGCTCCTGGCTGATCAGGGAGTGGACCTGGTCGGGGACGCCGTCCTCCGGGAACAGGAGCCAGCCCTTCTCCCGGGACTCGCGGTACAGGGTGAGCATCTGTTCGACGTCGGTGTGCGGGGCGCGGCAGTAGGACAGGAGCCGCACGACGTCGAACTCCGTGACGCCTCCCTTGCCCTGCACCAGGTCGGAGACCTTGGCCTCCTGCCAGTCCAGCAGTTGGGCGAGTCTGCGCTGGGTCATGCCGCTCTGCTCGATGGCGTCGCGCACGCCATTGCCGAACTCCCGGCCCACCACGCTCGAGTTGCGCTTCGGCATGGGAGGACACGTTAGGGGTCGGGATCCCCTGCGCCACAACGTTTCTGCCCGAATTTCCCCGAACGAGGTACGGCTTGGAGGCGCTCCAACGCGACACGCCGGACTAGCTGGGCGTGGTCGTTACCAGGCTGTTCGACGTGGGCTGGGCGGAGCTTTCCTCGCGGACGCTGCTGGGCGTGTTGGTCACCGACGACTGCTGCGGCTGCGAGGACGACTGCGACGACGACTGGGAGGTGCCGGACGACGGCTCGGACGCGGGCGGGTTCGACGCGGTGGTCGTCGTCGTGGTGGTCGTGGTCGTGGTCGTGGTCGTCGTGGTGGTGGACGACGAGGGCGGCGTCGACGACGGCGGGCAGGACGTCGAGGTCGACGGCGGGGTCGAGGGTGCCGAGGTGGTGGTGGACGTCGTCGTCGAGGTGGTCGACGTCGGCGTGGGGCACGAGGGCGGCGTGGACGACGGCGGCGTCGAGGACGGCGGGTTCGACGTGCTCGGGGTGCCGGGGTCGGTGCCGGTGGGCGGCGTGCCGGGGTTGCTCGTGTCCGGGTTCTGCTGGTTGTTGCCGGTGTCGGAGAGCGGCGGCAGGGCGTCGACGTTGTCGCCGTACTCCTTGGCCCACTTGAGGACCGTCTGGACGTACGTCGTCGACTGGTTGTAGCGGAAGACGGCCGCGGCCCGCGCGCTCGGCTTCGACAGGTCGCCGCCGCCCGCGCAGAGGTAGCGGCCGGCGCCCAGGGCGGCGTCGTAGACGTTGTTCGGGTTGACGGTGCCGTCGTCGTTGCCGTCGCCGCCGAAGCTCGCCCACGTCGCGGGGATGAACTGCATCGGGCCGACCGCGCGGTCCCAGGTCTTGTCGCCGTCGAGGCGGCCGCCGTCGGTGTCGCGGATGGCGGCCATGCCGGGGGCGCCGTTCAGGACCGGGCCGAGGATCTTGGGGGTGGCGTCGCCGACGGCGTTCACGCGGCCGTTGTTGGCGTGGTTCGACTCGACCTTGCCGATGCCGGCGAGCAGCGCCCAGTCGAGGTTGCAGCCCGGGACGAGCTGGGCCATCTTGTCCTCCGCGCGGAGGTAGGCCTCCAGCACGACGCCGGGGATGCCGTAGTCGCCGGGGAAGTCGTCCACCAGGCCGGGGTCGTTGTCGACGCCCTCGTCGAACTCGCCGTCCTCGAGGTCGGCCAGCAGGGCCGCGCTCAGCTCCTCGGACAGCGGCAGGCGGCCGGACGCGCCGAGCTCGGACGGGTCGCGGCGCAGCGCGTTGAAGACGTCGGCGGGACCTAATGTGACAGCGATGTCGTCGTGCTTGGAGAGGTTGACCCAGTCGACGAGCTTCGTGCCCACGACCAGCGACGGCGCCAGCATCGCAGCCAGCGCGGCAACAGCGAACCCCTTGTGCTTCGGGGACAGCGCCGCGGGACCGCGCAGTTTGGCCATTGCCACGAATACTCACCTCTCGTGCGTCATCGCGGCGCGCCGTCTCGCAGTTACGGCGAACGCCCCCGAGCTGACCCGTTCCACCCTGCCCCACTAGCGGGACCAGGTGTACCCAAGACGGAGTGAAGCGTGTGTTCGGTTCCGTTGACTGTTAACTCGGCGTTACGCGCAGTCTCCGGCGGGCCAGAGCGCCTGCGCCGTCAAGAGTGCCAGGGCCTCGTCCCCCATGGGATTGACCCCGGGGCCCTTCGCGAGGGCGTGTGCGACGTGCACGTGGAGGCACTTGACCCTGCCCGGCATGCCGCCCGCGGTGACCTGGGTGCCCAGCGACTCGATGGCGTCGCGTTCGGCCAGGTACGACTCGTGCGCGCGCAGGTAGGCCGCGGCGAGGTCGGCGTCCGTCGCCAGGCGCTCCTGCTGCTCCTTCATCAGGCCGCCGCCCTCCAGCGTGCTGACCAGCGAGTTCAGCTTCGGGCAGGTCAGGTAGTACAGCGTCGGGAACGGCGTCCCGTCGGGCAGCCGCGGGTCCGTCTGCACGACGTTCGGGTGCCCGCTGGGGCACCGCGAGGCGATCGCACGCGTCCCGCGCGGCATGCGGCCGAGCTGCTGGGCGACCGTTTCCAGGTCAGCAGCACTTACTTGTGCGTCACCGATTCCCACAGTTCCTCGTACCAAGACCCTTGTGCCGCCGGCTTGCCCGACGGCCTCTCCGATTCGGTGTTGCGACCTTCGTCACCGGGCAGTTGAACGATGTAGGGCGTCTCGCCGGGCCGCACCCAGTGCAGCCGCTTGCGCGCCTCGATCTCCACGTAGCCGGGATCCTGCAGCTGCGCCTTGCGCTGCTCCAGCGCGGCGACCGTCTCACGCAGCTTCTGCTGCTCGGCCCCCACGTCGCGGAGCTCGTCGCGCTGCGAGAGGTAGGTCCGCAGCGGAACCGCGATGCTCAACGCCAGTGCGCACAGCACCATCGCGAACATCGCGGCCCGCCGCGTCCCCGTCATGCCGAACGCGCCACCCGTGCCGTCGCTGCGACGCGACGGCGCCTTGGGGCGCGGAGGCTTCCGAGCGCGCGCGGGCCGCGCCTCCCGTTCCTCACGGGGGCGGCGGGGACGACGCGCGCGCTCGGCCATGGATCAGCCCTCCGGCGTGTAGCGCGGGAACGCGAGCTCGCCCGCGTAGCGCGCCGCGTCGCCGAGGCTCTCCTCGATGCGCAGGAGCTGGTTGTACTTCGCGGTGCGCTCACCGCGGGCCGGCGCACCGGTCTTGATCTGCCCGGCACCCACCGCGACGGCGAGGTCGGCGATGGTCGTGTCCTCGGTCTCGCCCGAGCGGTGCGACATCATCGACTTGTAGCCGTAGGAGGTGGCCAGCGAGACCGCGTCGAGCGTCTCGGACAGCGTGCCGATCTGGTTGACCTTCACCAGCAGCGCGTTGGCGGCGCGGCGGGAGATGCCCTCCTCCAGGCGCTCCGGGTTCGTGACGAACAGGTCGTCGCCGACGATCTGGACCTTCTCGCCCAGCTCGGCGGTCAGCTGCACCCAGCCGTCCCAGTCGTCCTCGGACAGCGGGTCCTCGATGGAGACCATCGGGTAGTCGCGGACCAGCTCGGAGTAGTAGCCGATCATCTGCTCGGCCGACCGCTTGGTGTTCTCGAACGAGTAGGCGCCGTCCGAGAAGAACTCGGTGGCGGCCACGTCGAGCGCGAGCGCGACGTCGCGGCCCGCCCGGTAGCCGGCCTTCTCGATGGCCTCGAGGATCAGGTCGAGCGCGTCGCGGTTGCTGCCGAGGTTCGGCGCGAAACCGCCCTCGTCACCCAGGCCCGTGGCGAGGCCCTTGCTCTTCAGCACGGACTTCAGCGCGTGGTAGACCTCGGTGCCCCAGCGCAGGCCCTCGCGGAACGTCTCCGCGCCGATCGGCGCGATCATGAACTCCTGGATGTCCACGTCGGTGTCGGCGTGCGAGCCACCGTTGAGGATGTTCAGCATCGGAACGGGCAGCACGTGCGCGTTCGGGCCGCCGATGTAGCGGAACAGCTCCAGGCCGCTGGAGGTCGCCGCCGCCTTCGCGACCGCGAGGCTCACGCCGAGGATGGCGTTCGCGCCCAGGCGGCCCTTGTCCGGCGTGCCGTCCAGGTCGACGAGCTTCTGGTCGACGACCCGCTGCTCGACGGCCTCGATGCCGACCAGCTCGGGGCCGATCTCGTCGAGCACCGCGGTGACCGCGCGCTCGACACCCTTGCCCAGGTACCGCTTGGCGTCGCCGTCCCGCAGCTCCACCGCCTCGTGCTCACCGGTGGACGCGCCCGACGGGACGGCCGCGCGCTCCAGCGTGCCGTCGTCCAGCGCCACCTCGACCTCGACGGTGGGGTTGCCGCGAGAGTCAAGGATCTCGCGTGCTCCGACCTGCTCGATGACCGCCACTTGCGCTCCCTGTTTCTCCTGCGTCTCGTCGTCGTGACGAGCCTACTTGGGCCAGGTGACCGGGCGGGGCTCGACACCTGCGGAGCAGCTGTGGATCACCTGCGGACCGCGGTGGAGCGCCGGGGCCGGTCGTCTGAATCGTGCCAGACGTCCCGGGCGGTGCCCAGTCCCCGTGGATCAGCCCACCTTCACCAGGTACGGCACGGCCAACCGCGCGAGGTCGGACAGGTGCGACGTCGCCCGCTCCACGCCTCTCGAGTACACGACCACCTTGGCGATCAGGTCCCCGCGCGCCAGGAAGCCCTCACAGGACCACGCCTCCTCCCCCTCGTCGGGGAAGCGCTGGCAGAGCGCGTACGAGTCGTCGATCCCCTCCCACTGCCGGATCTCGACGTCCGCCCGCACCTCGCGAGGCGACTCGTCGATCTCGCCGACGTAGGTCCGGCACGAACGCGCCTTGTCGCGCAGGGTGTCGAGGACGTGCTTCGCCGTGACACCGACCAGCCCGAACACCTGTTCCTCGAAGTAGGAGTCGGGCGAGTTCCAGAGCCGGCGGCGCGAGGTGGAGACGCCGACGTCGACGCGCGCGCCCAAGCACACCGGGCTGATCCTGCCGTCGGTGTTGGCGAGCTCGGCGTCCCACTTCGGCTCGTCGGTCACGTACTCGGCCGGGATGCTGAAGGCCTCCACCGGCATCAGGGCCGACTTCACCTTGCCGTCCATCGCCTTGACCAGGTCCGGTGTCGACGCGGTGGACGTCGTCGCCGGCGAAGGTGGCGCGGTCGTGGGCGCGGGCGGTGTCGGTGAGCAAGCCGCGAGCGTGATGACGCACGCGACGATGACGAGACGCATGAACTCTCCCCCACGGAGCGCAAAGCTGAAGAGTGCTCAGGTTAGTCGCACCGGCAGGTGTTTCACGCCGTTCTGGAAGTTCGACCGCAACCGGACCACCTCCCCGTCGAGCTCCAGCAGCCCCGGCAGGTCCAGCACCGCCTCGAACACCGCCCGCAGCTGCGTCCGCGCCAGCTGCGCCCCGAGGCAGAAGTGCGGCCCGTGCCCGAAGCTCAGGTGATCGGCTTCCGACCGCCCCACGTCGAACCGGTCCGGAGCGGAGAACACCCGCTCGTCGCGGTTGGCCGAGGAGAACCAGACGACGACCTTCTCCCCCGCCGCGATCCGCACGCCGGACAACTCCACGTCCGATACGGCCGTGCGCCGGAAGTGCATGACCGGCGTCCACCACCGCAACATCTCCTCGACCGCACTGCCGAGCAACGACCGGTCCGCCCGCAGCCGCGCGTACTGGTCGGGGTGCTGCATCAAGGCGATCAGACCGCCGGGAATCCCGTTGCGCAGGGTCTCGTTGCCCGCCACCGAGAACAGCCAGAACAGGGTCTCGAACTCCTCCAGCGAGATGTCCTCCCGCATGAGGTTGCTCAGCACGTCGTCCGACGGGTGCTCGCGCTTGTGAGCGCCGAGAGCGTGCGCGTAGGCGTACAGGTCGGGCATGCCGCCGCGGGACCGCGGGTCGCGGCCGTCGTCGGGGCGGAGCTCCAGCGCCTGGAGGGCCATGTCGGTCATGCCGTCCGTGGAGCTCGACGACAGCGCGTACTCCTCGTCCTGGAAGCCGATCACGCGGTTGCTCCAGTCGTAGAGCAGCGCGCGGTCCTGGCGCGGCACGCCGAAGACGTCGGCCAGGGTCAGCAGCGGCAGGTCGGCGACGTCGGCGGCGAAGTCGCCGGACAGGTTCGCGACGATCCGACGTGCGTTGGCGCGGATGCCGTCCTCCAGCCTGGCGACCGCACGAGGCGTGAAGGCCTGGGTCAGCATGCGGCGCAGGCGGGTGTGGTTCGGCGGGTCCTGGTTCAGCATCATCCGCTGGACGAAGGCCAGGTCGTCGGGCCGCGGGTCGCGGATCTGGGTGGCGCCGCGGTGCGACGAGAACACGCCGGGCGAACGCAGCACGGTCCGGACGTCGTCGTACCGGAAGATCGCCCAGAAGTCGTCGACGCGCACGACGTTCCCGTCGCGCAGCCGGGTGAGTGCGTCGTGCGGGACACCCGAGGTATACGTGTCCGGGTCGACGATCAGCTCGGCATCGGTCCGCATAGAACGGGATTCTGACGTGCTTCATGTCGAACGTGGTGGGAACGGGCCGTTGCTGGTGCTGCTGCACGGGCTGGGCGCCACCGGCGAGGTGTGGCGGGGCGTCGTCGACGGGTGGTCCGGGAGCTGGCTCGTGCCGGACCTGCCCGGTCACGGGCGGTCCGGGTCGATCGACCGCTACTCGTTCGGCTCGTTCGCGGCGGCCGTGGCGGAGGTGGTGCCGCGCGAGCCCGTGACGGTCGTCGGGCACTCGCTGGGCGGGGTGGTCGGGCTGGCGCTGGCCAGCGGCTGGTTCGGGGTCGACGTGACCACGTGCGTCGGCGTCGGGATCAAGGTGCGGTGGACCGACGAGGAGCTGGAGAAGGCGGCGTCGCTCGCCGCGCGGCCGGCCAAGGTCTTCGCCGAGGAGGCCGAAGCCGTCGAGCGGGCGTCGAAGATGGCCGGGGTGCCGCTGGCGCACGGTGTGTCCGAAGTGGACGGCGGGTGGGCGCCGTCGCTGGACGTGAGGGCCTTCGGCGTCGGGCGGCCGGACCTGCCGGGGCTGATCATGGCGTCGAAGGCGGAGGTCGTGCTGGCGGCGGGCGAGAACGACCCGATGTGCCCCCGGGAACACCTGGAGGAGCTGGTGCCGGCGCCCGTCACGTTCCCGGGCACCGGCCACAACGCGCACGTCGAGTCGCCCTCGTCGGTGCACACGCTGCTGGCTCAGCTCGCGAGGTAGCCGCCGTCGGCCGCGAGCACGACGCCGTTGACGTAGCTCGACTGGCCGGACGCGAGGAACAGCACGACGTCCGCGATCTCCTCCGGCTCGCCGACGCGCTTCATCGGGATGGCGTCGCTCATCGCGTCGAACACCTCCGGCGACCCCGTGGCGGCGGCTTCGGTGCGGATCGGGCCGGGCGCCACGGAGTTGACGCGGACGCCCCTGGCGCCGAACTCGACGGCCCACGAGCGGGTCAGGGCGTCCACTGCCGCCTTGGAGGCGCTGTAGACGCTGGTGGTCGCGTTGCCGACGTCCGCGCCGATCGACGAGACGTTGACGATCGAGCCCCTGCCCTTCGCCAGCATCGCCGGGGCGAGGGCCGCGGTGAGGAAGTAGACGCCGCGCACGTTCACGTCGAAGACCTGCTGGTAGGTCTCCAGCGACTGCTCGGTGGTCGGCGAGAACGGGAAGATGCCCGCGTTGTTGACGAGGACGTCCACCTCGCCGACCTCCGCGGCGAGCGCGCGGACGTCGTCGACGCTCGCGATGTCCGAGACGATGAAGTGGCCGGTGCCGCCGGCCTTCTCGACGAGCTCGACGGTCTCCTTGCCGAGCTCGGCGCGGCGGCCGGTCAGGTAGACGGTGGCGCCCGCCTCGGCGAGCTTGACCGCGATGGCGCGGCCGATGCCCGACGTGGCTCCGGTGACGAGTGCCTTCTGGTTCGCGAGGATCTTGGTTGCCATGTCCGCCACCGTGCCGACACCGCGTGGTCCGGCCGTGAATTCCGGATGAATCAGCTGGTGGGAGCCAGTGTGCGCAGGCCGTAGAACATCTGCACGAAGTGCGGGATCCGGTAGCGGCCGAGCTCCAGCGGCTCGATCAGGTGCACGTCGGCGAGCGACTCCAGCAGCATCTCGATCGTGCCGATCTCGCCGCCGGTCATCTCGGCGGCCTCGCACACGTCGATCACCTCGTCGCCGCGCCGGGCGAAGCAGTCGACCAGGTGCCGTTCCGCCTCGGTCAGCCGGTCGTCCGCCTTGATCATCGGCGCCAGCACGGCCCGGCAGTCGGACGGGATCGCGTCGCCCAGCACGGTCTCCCGCTCCATCTGCCGCAGCAGCATCGCGACGGTCCAGTGCGGGCGGGCGCTGAGCTTGCCGGCGAGCACCCGGACGGGGTTGGGCAGGTGCGAGACGCGGGCGAGGACCTTCGTCGTCAGCTCCGGCTCGGCCGAGCTCCGCGCACCGCCGGCGACCTGGTCGAACAACGCCCGTGCCTCGGCCGCGGCGAGTCCCGCGACCTTCAGCCACGTCACGCCGGGCAGCGCGTTCCAGCGGCGCACGCTCGTGACGATCATGGCGGAGCCGGGTACGTGCAGGTCCTCGACGTCGGCCGCGGTCTGGAGGTCGTCGACGACGACCAGGAACCGCCTGCCGCGCGCCTTCTCCCGCCACTGCGCGGCCTTGTCGCCCGCGGGGTTCTCGACGCCGACCGCGCGCAGCAGCTCACCCGCGACGTCGTGGCCGCGCACGAAGATCTGCCCGTCCGGGAAGCGGTGCCGGGCGAGGTGGCCGATCCGGGTGGCCAGCGCGGTCTTGCCGCTGCCGTGCATGCCGGTGATGCCGACCGTGCCCGGCAGGACCTGCAACGCCCGCGCGATCTCGTCCGCGCGGCCGGTGAAGTCGGCGACGTCCGGCGGCAGCTGCTCGGGCCTGCGCGGCAGGTGGAGGTCGCCCTTGAGGATCCGCGCGTGCACCTCGCGCAGCTCGGGGCCGGGGTCGAGGCCGAGTTCCTCGTTCAGCAGGGCGCGGGCCTGGTGGAAGTGGTCCAGCGCCTCCGCCTGCCGGCCGTCGCGGTACAGGGCGTGCATCAGCAGGGCGCGCGGGCGTTCGCGCAGCGGGTGCGACGCGACGTGCTTCTGGAGCTCCAGGACGTCCAGCTCGCGTTCCAGCCACTCCTCGCGCGAGTGCAGCCGCAGCTCGGCGAGCCGCACCCGTTGTGCCTCGAAGTACCTGCCCGGCAAGCCCTCCAGCGGTTCGCCGCGGCAGTCGTCGACGAGCTCGGCGCGCAGGGTGTAGCCGCCGTCCTTCGACCTCAGGTCCAGCTCGGGGAACGTCTTGCGGATCTTGTAGACGTACGTCCGCAACGCCGTCACCGCGCTCGGCCTCGGGTCGTCCCAGACCATGCCGACCAGCTGGTCGTTGCTCAGCCGGACGCCGTTGTTCAGCAGCAACGCCGCCAGCACCGCCCGCCGCTGCCGCGGTCCCGCGTCGACCTCCTCGTCGCCCCGCCAGGCTCGTACCGGACCCATCAGTGAGAAGCGCAGGCTCATGCACCGGCTCAACGCCCGCGGCGGTGCCCGGCTTCCCACCGGCCGGTTTCCCGACGACCGGAACGTCGCAGAAGTCCAGACTGGACTCCGGAACGCCCGGTTCGTCCACTCCTTCGAGTCCTGTCGCCCGGACGGCAGTCGAAGAACCGGTGATCGGTGGGTACCGTTGATCGAATGACGGACGGCACCTTCGAGGCGTTCAGGAAGGCGGAGGCGTTGCTCGCACAGCGCCGGCCTCTCGACGCCCTGCGCGAGCTGAAGCAGGTGCTGGACGAGGCGGGTGACGCGCCGTCGGTGCAGCTGCTGGCCGGCCGGGCGTACCTCGGGTCCGCTCAGCTCAACCGGGCGGAGGAGGCGTTCCGCAAGGTCCTCGACCTCGACCCGAGCGACCACTACGCGCGGTTCGCGCTCGGCAAGACGCTGCAGCGGCTCGCAAGGCTGCCGGAGGCGCTGGCCCAGCTGCGGATGGCCGTCGCGATGAACCCGTCGCCGGAGTACCAGGAAGCCCTCGGCGAGGTGCGCGCCCGCATGGCCGTCGAACGCGACCGGAACTGACTGTCCACACAGGACTTCCGCGCGGGTTGCCCCGAATGGACGCATGTTCAACGGTGCGTGAGCGACTAAGTTCTCTGTGAGGCCACCGGGGGGACGCAAGCAGCGTTCTGACGGCCGCCGGATCTGGGGGGATCCAACCGTGAGCGCGGTTTGCGCTGCCCTCGTTCGGTGTGCCTTCAAGGCCGCGACAGAGGGGTTCGTGCAGTGAAGAAGATGAGGCTTTCGGCTCTGGCCGCCATCACCGCCGCCACAGCGCTGCTGGTGACGGCCGCACCGTCGTCAGCGCAGGCCAACACCGGTCCGTCGGCGTTCACGCCGGAGGTCAAGGCGCTGATGGCCACCCAGGACAAGCTCCACAGGATCGCCGAGAAGGTGGACAGAGGCAACGGCTTCGGCGGCCTCTACGTGGACGCGGGCAGCAAGACGCTCAACGTCTACTGGAAGGGCAAGGCCCCCGCCAAGGTCAGCTCCGCAGCGGCCGTCGCCAAGGCGCAGGGCCTGACCGTGAAGGTGCACTCCGCCCAGTACTCGCAGGCCGAGCTCAACGCCGAGGCCGCGCGCCTGGCGAAGACCGGTTCCGTGCGCAGCGTCGCCGCCAAGTACGACGGCAGCGGTCTGGCCGTGAAGCAGGCCGCGACGGGCTTCTCGGCCAAGTCCGCCGTGCAGAGCTCGGTCGCGGTCGAGGTGGAGTCCGGTGAGGTCGAGCTCGCCGCGTCGCGCCTGTTCGACTCCGCCCCCTACAAGGGCGGCGCGTACATCGAGAACTACAGCAGCAGCGGCGCCGTGCAGGGTTCCTGCAGCTCCGGCTTCGCGGTCGTCAACAACGCCACGGGCGCCGACAAGGTGCTGACGGCCGCGCACTGCGGTGCCGCCGGCAGCTTCTACACCAACGGCAACGGCGACTTCATCGGCTCGGTCGAGAGCCGTTCGGTGGCGTCGGACAGCGAGATCATCAACGCCACCGGCCAGCCGCGCGTGTGGATCGGCGACTCGATCCAGACCGAGCTGGTCCAGCCCACGGCCAACCAGTACGGCCTCGACGTCATCGGTTCGTCCGCGACGATCGCCGGCGACTGGCTGTGCGACTCGGGTTCGTTCTCCGGCACGATCTGCGAGATCCGCGCCACCCAGACCGGCCTGACCATCTGCCTCACGAACTTCGGCTGCGTGAACAACTCGGTCGAGGCCGTGCACCAGGGCGGCTACAGCGCGGGCGGCAACGGCGACAGCGGCGGCCCGATCTTCTCCGTGCAGCAGCCCGGTGACAAGCTCGTCGCCCGCGGCACGCTGACCGCGATCTCGGTCGCGCCCGCCGACCTGCGCCAGTGCAGCGGCGTCCCGGCGGAGAACGGCCGCCGGTGCTCGCAGCGGATCATCTACCCGGACATCGTGGCCCAGCTGGCCGACCACAACGCCCGGATCAAGACGATCGGCTGACCCACCGCGCCAAGACCGGCGGCCCCCGAGTCCTCTGTGGACTCGGGGGCCGCCGGTCGTTCAGGCTCCGAACAGGGTGTCGCCCCAGTAGCCGCCGGGTTTCACGCCCGGTGGCACCGCGAAGTGGCCCGACCCCGTGTGCTCGACGTACTCCATCATCTTGTCCTTGGTGGACAGGGCTTGTTGCATCGGCACGAACTGTGTGCGCGTGTCCCGGTTGAACGCCACGAAGAACAGGCCGGCGTCGAGGTGCCCGAGCCCGTCGGTGCCGTCGGTGAAGTTGTAGCCGCGGCGCAGGATCCTGGCCCCGTTCAACGACTCCGGCGACGCGAGCCGGATGTGCGCGGTCTCGCCGATCAACGCCACCCCGCCCGCGCCCTTCACGTGCAGGTCCGGCTCGTCGAACTCCTTCGCCTGTCCCAGCGGAGCGCCCTCGCCCTTGTTCCTGCCGACGATCTGCTCCTGCTCGACGAGCGACGTGCGGTCCCAGATCTCGATGTGCATGCGGATCCGGCGCGCCACCAGGTACGTGCCGCCGACGAGCCAGTCCGGCCCGTCCTCCTGCGCGACCCACACGTGGTTGCGCAGGTGGTCGGTGTCCTCGGCCTTGATGTTGCGCGTGCCGTCCTTGAACCCGAACATGTTGCGCGGCGTGGCCTGCTCGCGCGTGGTCGACGACGTGCGGCCGAAGCCGAGCTGCGACCAGCGCACCGCGACCTTGCCGAACCCGATGCGCACCAGGTTCCGCACGGCGTGCACGGCGACCTGCGGGTCGTTCGCGCAGGCCTGGATGCAGATGTCGCCGTTGCTGCGCGCCGGGTCCAGGTCGTCCTTCGGGAACCGCGGCAGGTCGATCAGGCGTTCCGGCCGCTTCGAGGCGAGCCCGAACCGGTCGTCGAACAGCGACGGCCCGAAGCCGATCGTGATGGTCAGCGCGGACGCGGGCAGGTCGAGCGCCTCGCCGGTGTCCTTGGGCGGCGCCTCGGCGTTGCCGCCCACCGCGCCGTTCTCCGCGGCCTCCTGGCCGGAGGTCATCCGTTCCGCGGCCAGCGTCCACTCCTTCAGGAGCTC
This sequence comes from Lentzea sp., assembly GCF_036380075.1. Lineage (NCBI taxonomy): Bacteria > Bacillati > Actinomycetota > Actinomycetes > Pseudonocardiales > Pseudonocardiaceae > Lentzea > Lentzea sp. Next base: position 12,668 of record NZ_DASVFL010000340.1, read on the forward strand.
GACCAGCTCGGCCCGGTCCTTGGTCTTCACGTCCAGCGCGACGAAGTGCATGTGGTCCTGCGCGGGCGTGGTGATGCCGGCCTGGACGTCGCCGCGGAACGGCACCTTCGCCGCGGCGAGGTTCTCGACCTCGGGCGACGTCCCGGTCGCGAGCGCCCCGGCGGCGGCACCCGCGCCCGCGAGCGCCACACCGGCGCCCGCGAACCCGAGCAGCCTGCGCCGCGACACCCCGGTCACTTGGCGGACACCACTTCCGCGACCTTGCTGACCGGCTCGCCGAGCGCGTCGACGGCCTCGGCCAGCGCCTTGACGTCGTCCTGCGACAGCGCGGTGTAGGACTTGAAGCCGTCGCCCTCGCGGTACTTCTCCAGCGCCTCGTCGAGCGCCTTGAACTTGGCGTCCAGGGTGGTCACGAGCGCCTTGTCCTTCTGCTCCACGGCCGGGCGCAGCGCGGCGATCGCGGCCTGCGAGCCGTCGACGTTCGCGCGGAAGTCCCAGAGATCCGTGTGCGAGTAGCGGTCCTCCTCACCGGTGATCTTGCCGGTGGCCACCTCGTCGAGCAGCTCCTTGGCGCCGTTGGCGAGCTGCACGGGCGTCAGCTCCACCGCCTTCGCCTTGGACACGATCTCCTTGACGTTGACGAGGAGCTCGTCCGCGATCTTCTCGGAGTCGGCCTGGAGCCCGGACTCCCACAGGTCCTTCTCCAGCCGGTGGTAGCCGGTGAACGCCATGCCCTCCTCGATGACGTCCTCGCGGCCGTCGATCTTGGGGTCGAGGTCGCCGAAGCTCTCCGCGACGGGCTCGATGCGCTCCCAGTAGGTGCGCGAGACGGGGAACAGCGCCTTCGCGTCGTCGACCTTCTTGGCCTTGACGGCGTTGACGAACTCCTCGGTCTTCACGAGCAGCTGGTCGGCCTGCGAGGTGACGTAGCGCTGGTAGCTCTTGGTCGCCTCGGCGAGCAGCGCGTTGCCGTCGGTCGACTTCTTGCTGTCGCCCGTGACGGTGAAGTCGCCGCGGATGCCGTCGCCCTTCATGCCGGGCTTGCACGCGGTCTGGAACTTGCCGGACTCGGTGACCTCGACGATCAGCTTCCTGCTCAGGCCGGGCCCGATGTTCTCGACCTCGCCGAGGATCCGGTCGCCCTCCGCGTAGAGGTAGAACTCGGTGACCTTGGTGCCCTTGTTCGTCACCTCGAACGTGACGGGACCGGTCGCCGCCTCGGTCTTGGCGACCTTGCAGGCGTCGTCACTCGCCTCGACGGCGATGTTGCCGCTCGCACCGCCGCTGTTCGTGCCGCCGTTGCCACACGCCGCCAGCACCGCGAGCGAGCCCAGGATGACCACTGCTTTGCGCACCGGTTGCCACTCCATCGATCAGTTGGACACGGCAGCGCGGCGGCGCGGCCGGATGAGGAACAGGGACAGGACGACCCCCACGTAGGCGACCCACGCGACGGCCTGCAGCACGGACGTGCGCTGCGAGTAGTTGAAGAAGCCCTTGAGCAGCGCCCCGTACCAGGAGTCCTCCGGCAGGGTGTCGCTGATGTCGAACGCCAGCGTGTTGAGCCCCGGCAGGATGGCGGCTTCCTGCAGGTCGTGGATCCCGTAGCTGAGCACGCCCGCCGCCACGAAGACGAGCAGCACGCCCGTGACGGTGAAAAACTTCCCGAGGTCGAAACGGATCGCGCCCTGGTAGAGGAGTGCGGCGATCACCACAGCGACCGCGATGCCGCCCAGGAACCCGAGCAACGGCTCCGTCGTGCCGCCCCCGGCGGCCTGCACGCTGGAATAGAAGAAGACAGCCGTCTCCAGCCCTTCCCGACCAACGGACAAAAGGGACACGACGACGATGGCAAATGGTCCGATTTTGAGCGCTTCGTCCATTTTCCCGCGCAGCTCGACCGCAATGGTCTTGGCCGCCCGGCGCATCCAGAAGATCATTCCCGTGACGAACGCGACCGCGATGATCGACATCGTCCCGCCGAACGCTTCCTGCTGCTCGAACGTCATGCCGGCGGCACTGAACGTGATGACCGCCCCGGCCGCCACCGACAACGCCACGGCGGTCGCGACACCCACCCAAACCCATTTGAGCGCATACCGTCGATCGGTCTTCACGAGGAATGCGATCAAGATGCTCACCACGAGGGCGGCCTCGAGCCCCTCGCGCAGCCCGATCAAGCCATTGGCAAACAGCATCCCGACGCCTCCGTGAATTAGGTCGGCCTTATTTAAGGTAAGCCTCACCTGAATGTCCAGCCACCATCGGTGCCGTTTGCATCACTCTTGACCCCCTCACCACTTGGAGGGAGCACGTAGCCTGGGTCTCGTGGTCCAGCCGTCCGAACCTCGAACCAGCGCCCCCCGCCCCCGCAACGGCAACGTCTTCGGCCGCATCGTCCTGGTGCTGCTGCTGATCGTCGTGGTGGCCGCGGGCGCCTGGGGCCTGGGCGCCCTGAACCGCAAAGACGCAGCTCCCCTGGGCCCGCCCCCGTTCCTGGTCCCCATCCAGGAGGTGAACCCGGGCGAAGCCGCCCCGGGCAACGCAGCGGCCCCCGGCACCACCCAGGACGCCAACCCACTGGCCGACTGGGCGACCAGAGTCGCCTCGAAGACCGACATCCCGGCCAGAGCCCTGCACGCCTACGCCTCGGCAGACCTGACGATGCAACGCGAGTTCCCGAGCTGCCGCATCTCCTGGGCCACCCTGGCGGGCATCGGCAGGGTCGAGTCCCACCACGGCAACATCAACGGCGCCAAACTCCAGGAGAACGGCCTCCCGACCCGCCCGATCATCGGCATCCCCCTGGACGGCAGCCCCGGCGTGAAGGCCATCCACGACACGGACGGCGGCCGCCTGGACGGCGACACCACCTGGGACCGAGCAGTGGGCCCGATGCAGTTCATCCCGGGCACCTGGAACCGCTGGGCGAAACGAGCAGCGGACGACGGCCTCCCAGCCGACCCCCAGAACATCGACGACGCGGCCCTGGCAGCAGCCCGCTACCTGTGCGGAGCCGGCGCGAGGGACCTGGGCACGGGCCAGGGCTGGTGGGCAGCGGTGATGACCTACAACAACTCAGTCGAGTACGGCCAGAACGTGTTCAGCGGCGCAGACGCCTACGCAAGGGCCAGCGCACAGCAGTAGCAGCACGCAGCTTGGTCTTGGCTTTTCCATGCCTGGCAGGTGGGATCGCGCCCAACGCACGCAACAGCAAGCCGCCCAACGAAACAGGCGTGCCATCTACCTGCGTGCGGCGCCGGCCCGGTCTTTGATCAGTTGGCGGGGTCCGGGGCGGAGCCCCGCGTCTGAAACAGGAACGTCCCGCTCAACAGGACCACCGCTCTCAGAAACGACAGGCTCCTCAGACCGAGGCACAGAAACCGGCACCCCCACAGGAGCCTCAACCGAGGAAACAGGGGCAGGGGTAGTCGTGACCACCGGCAAACCGTCCGAAGTAGACGGAACCGGAGTAGACGGAACAGGCTCCTCAGCTCCAGTCTCACTACGCCCGACAGCAGAAGGCCGAACCCCGGACGGAACCACACTCCCGGTCACGCGAACAGTCTCGGTAACCACAACCGCACCTGCGGAAGCCACCCCAGACCCGCGACCCGGAACGGGAGCCACCCCACCAGACCCAGCACCGGACACCACCACGGTCTCGGTAACCGTGGACAGGGAAACCCCACCAACCTCCCCAGCCTCACCCCACAACGACACAGTGGGCCGAGTGACGGGAGGCCGAGCAGCAGGCCCGTCCTCAGCCCCACCGGTGAACGCGATCAGCGAGAACAACCCACCCAACGCCAGGAACGGCACCACCACGACCGCCCCGAAGCACCCGCGCCCACTACGAGGCTCATCCCGATGACTCACCCGCACACCCCCGAACCACAACGGACTGTTCCACCAAGTTGATCGTCCACATGGAACAGTCCGTCACAGTTTCCCGCCCACACGATGGGGTGTTCACGGCAGAGGCGGCAACTCCGGAGCGTGAGCAGCGGGCGACGAGGACAGGTTCTCCAACGCCATCGACACGGCCCGCTCCAGCTGCGGGTCCCGCCCGGCGACCCGGTCCGCGGGCGTCATGACCACCTCGACGTCGGGATCGACGCCGTGGTTCTCGACGCCCCACCCGTGGCCCTTGAACCAGGACGCGTACCTCGGCTGGGTGACCATCGTGCCGTCCACCAGCGAGTAGAGCATGTCGATGCCGATCACACCGCCCCACGTCCGCACGCCGACCACGGGCCCGATGCCGAGCTCCTTGATCGCCACGTTGACGATGTCGCCGTCGGACCCGGCGTACTCGTCGGCCACCGCCACCACCGGGCCGCGGGGCGCGTCCTGCGGGTAGGACTCGGAAGCGGTGTACCCGCGGGCCACGGACCACCCGATGACCTTGCGCCCGAGCTTCTCGATGACGAGCTGCGAGGTGTGGCCGCCGCCGTTCTCGCGGACGTCCAGCACCAGGGCCTCGCGCGCCAGCTCCACCCGCAGGTCGCGGTGCAGCTGGGCCCACCCGGCGCCCATCATGTCCGGCACGTGCAGGTAACCCACGCGCCCACCGGACTGCTCGTGCGTGAACGCACGGCGGTTCGCCACCCAGTCGTGGTAGCGCAACGGTTCCTCGTCGGCCAGCGGCACCACGACGACGCGGCGCAGCTCCCCGCCGCCGGCAGGCCGCACGGTCAGCTCGACGGGCTTGCCGGCCGTCCCCACCAGCAGAGCGCCGGGCCCGGCCAGCTCGACGGGGCGACCGTCGACCGCCACCAGGGCGTCGCCGGCCCGGACGGCCACGCCGGGTGCGCACAGCGGTGAGCGGGCGTGCGGGTCGGACGTCTCGCCGGGGATCACCCGCTCGACGACCCAGTCCGAACCGGACCGCACCAGGTCGGCACCGAGCAGGCCTTGGCGCCGCGACGCCGGGACGTGCGGCGCCGAGCCCCACACGTAGGCGTGGGAGGTGCCGAGCTCGCCCTGCACCTCCCACAGCAGGTCGACGAGGTCGTCGTGGCTGCCGACCTGCGCCACCAGCGGCCGGTAGCGGTCCAGCTCGCCCTGCCAGTCGACGCCGCCCATGTCGGTGCGCCAGAAGTGGTCGCGCATCAGCCGGCCGTTCTCGGCGTACATCTGTGCCCACTCCGCGGCCGGGTCGACCACGACGCGCACGCGGGCCAGGTCGATCTCCACGTAGTCGCTGGAGTCCTCCTCGGCCTTGCTGTCGGTCGGCACCACCCGCAGGTCGCCGCCGTCCTCGACGACCATCCGCTTGCCGTCGCCGGAGACCGCGAACGCGTCCGCGCTCTCGGCCAGGCACTCGGTCTTCTGCTTGGCGAAGTCGAACCGCTCCAGCGCCGTGCGCGGCGGGCGGGCCTCCGGCGACGCCAGGTTGTCGCCCAGCACCCCGAGCAACGGCCTGCGCAGCCACAGCAGACCGCCGCGGGCCGCCTTCAGCGCCACGTAGTCGGCCGCGGCGACGGGCACCGGCACCACGCGGTCGGCCAGGCCCTCGAGGTCGACCTTGGTGACCGGCTTCTTCTCGTCGTCGTCCTCGGAGTCCTTGTCGTCGTCGACGGCGGGGCGGCCGCCGTGCATCGGCGCGAACGGCGACGGCGTGGTCGCGGCCAGCGGCACGAGGTGCGGGCGGCAGCCCGTCGGGAACGACAGGTCGAACACGTGCGCGTCGTAGACCGGGTCGAACGTCCTGATCGACAGGAACGCCAGGTACTTGCCGTCCTCGGTGAACGTCGGCGCGAAGTCGGCGAACCGCAGCGGTGTCACGTCCACGACGGACAGGTCCGTCGTGTTCACCATCTTGATGTGCCGCAACGGACTCGGGCCGGGGTGCGACCACGCGACCCACGACGAGTCGGGCGAGAAGGCGAGGTTCGTGATGTGCGCGTTCGCACCGCTGACGACCTCGCGGACCTCACCGGAAGCGATGTCCACCAACAACAACCGGCCGTCGTGCGTGGCCACGGCGGCCCGCGAGCCGTCCGGCGCGGCGGCCAGCGACATGACCCGGCCGAGCTGCCCGGACGCGACGCGCCGGGCCGTGCTGCCCGGCTCGGCCCCGCCGACCGGCGCGATCTCCAGGGCCTCCTCGCCCTCGGCGTCGGTCACCCACACCACCTGCCCGGTCTCGCCGAGCACCTTCGGCAGCCGGGCGCGCACGTCGGACCTGTCGGCCAGCACGCGGACCGGGCCGTCGCGGTGCGTCACCCAGTGCACCGAGCCGCGGACCTCGACGGCCGACGCGCGGCCGGTGTGGTCGACGCTGAACGACTCGACGTTGCCGGACGCCTTGACGTGGTGCGGTTGCCGGCCGGTGCGCGGGCCGCCGAGCCTGATGTCGAGCTTGCGCAGGTCGGAGAGGCCTTCGAGCAGCCACAGCTCGCCGGCCTGGTGGAAGATCACCCGCGAGCCGTCGCTGGACGCGTTGCGGGCGTAGAACTCGCCCGACGAGTGGCGGCGCAGGTCGGTGCCGTCCGGCAGCACCGAGTACACGTTGCCGACGCCCTCGTGGTCGGACAGGAACGCGATCCGCCCGTCGACCCACATCGGGTTCGCGAGCGTCGACTTCAGGTCCTCGAGGATCCGGGTGAAGTCACCGGAGCCGTCGACGTCGACCCACAGCTTGCCGGCCGTGCCGCCGCGGTACCGCTTCCAGGCGGAGGGTTCCTGCATGTAGCTGGAGGACGTGACGACCTGGCCGTCCGGTCCGAAGGAGACGTCGTTGACCCACCCGTACGGCAGCACCTCGGACGGTCCACCGTCCAGCGGGACGGCGTGCGCCCGCTTGCGCTGGCGCGACATCTGGCCGGTGGAGGACACCGCGAGCACCCGCCCGTCCGGAGTCCAGCCCGACACCGCCGTCCGGACGACGCCCCAGTGCGTCAACCGGCGCGCCGGGCCACCGTCGACGGGCGCCACCCGCACCTCGGGGGCGCCGTCGACCGTGCTGGCCCAGGCCAGCTGCGTGCCGTCGGGAGAGATGCGCGGCGAGCGGGCCGGTACCTGGTCGGCGGACGCGCGCCAGGCCCTTCCTCCGTCGACGGGCGCGAGCCACACGTCGTCCTCGGCCACGAACGTCACCAAGTCACCGCGAAGATGCGGATACCGCAGGTAAGTCACGCGATCGACGTTAGCCCACGGTCACCGGTTCAGGAGGGCCAAAACCGCCGCCAGTCTTCAGCTGCAAGAGAATCAAGACCTTCGGCCCGCGCTTTCGCCTCGGCCTCGCGGACGTTCGCGGCGAACCGGCGGCAGACCTGGCGCAGCTCGGTCTCCGGGTCCTCCCCCGCGAGCCTCGCCAGCGCGGTCACGGCGAACAGCGTCGTGCCCGTGTCGTCGCCCTCGGGCAGCAGGTCGACCGGGAGACCGGCGCGCTTGGTGCGCTGCACGAGCTTCGCGGCCAGCGCGACCGCGGGCTGGCCGAGCGCGACACCGTCCACACTGGACTCGCGGCGCTTCTCGGCCTGCTTGAGCTCCTCCCAGCGGTGCTGCTGCGACGTGGCGTCGTGCACCGCGGGGTCGTTGCCCTCGAAGACGTGCGGGTGCCGGCCGACGAGCTTCGCGACCAGCTCCGACGCCACGGCGTCGATGTCGAACGGGTCGTCCGGGTCCTCGGCGGCGACCCGCGAGTGGAACAGCACCTGCAGGAGCACGTCGCCGAGCTCCTCGCGCATGGCCGCGCGGTCGCCGTCCTCGATCGCCTCCAGCAGCTCGAAGGTCTCCTCGACGAGGTACTGGCGCAACGTCTGGTGGTCCTGCTCGGCGTCCCACGGGCACCCGCCCGGCGACCGCAGCCGGTGCATCACGGCGGCGGCGTCGAGCAGGGCGGCGCCCAGCGGTTCCGGCGTCGTGATCACGTCGGCGTCGGGGTAGGCGTCGGCCGAGGCCGCGATCACCACCGCGCCGTCCTCGACGACGGCGGGCGCCGGCCCGTCGACCCCGAGCGCTGACCAGGACTCCAGGGGCACGCCCTCGCCCGCGTAGACGGCCGTGGCCGTGCGCAACGCGGGCAGGGCGGCGGCGGGCAGCACGGCGTCGAGCCGCCCGCTCAGGACGACGACGGTGATCAAGACTTGTTCTTGGTCTCGGGCACGCCGACGAAACCGGCCTTCTCACCGGCGGCGGCGACGACCGTCGCGGCGGTCGGGTCCCACACGCCGTAGCGCGGGTTGACCTCGATGTTCAGGTCCGCGGCCAGGTACTGCGCGATCCGCAGGCCGAACGCGGCGAGCAGCTGCGGGTCGATGCGCTCGGTCAGGTCCTCCTGGCCGGGCGTCGGCGAGACCTTGTTGCGCTCCTTGACCACGGCGACCATCCAGCTGGCCTGCTGCTCGTCGGCCGGGAAGGCGACGACGGTGCCGGGCTTCACGCCCCACAGCATCGTGTGGACCAGGGACGGGTTCTCGGTGACGCGGACCTTCTGGTTCGTCCCCGACGCCTGCTGGCCGCTGGTCGTGCGCGGTGCCTCCTGGATGAACCGCGTCATCTTCGACGGGTCGGCGGTCACCTGCTCGGCCTTCTCCTTGGCCTCCTTGGAGTCCTTGGCCTGGAAGAAGTCGATCACGACCTCGAGCGTGGAGAGGTTGCGGCGCGCCAGCTCGCCCATCGCCAGCACGTCGCGCTGGCGGCGGTAGATCGTGTCGGCGTCCTGCTCGCTCTGCTTGGCGGCCTCTTCCGGGCCGCCCTTCGCGTTCACCTCGTCGAACACCTTGGTCTCGTCGACCGTGATGTTCTCGCGCTGCGCGGCGGCCGCGGCGATCTGGTGGGTGATCTCGTCGGCCACCACGAGCCGCGAGACCTGGTCGAGCTTGCCCTGGCCCTGCATCTGCTGGGCAGCGGGCTCCTTCTTGAGCACCTTCACGGTGCGGTCCTGGACGGTCTCCAGGCTGATCGTCTGATCGCCGACGATCGCGGCCGAACCGGCCTTGGCAGGACCGGTGCCGCACCCGGTGGCGAGCAACGCCACAGCCACACCGACCAGCGAGAAACGCTTCAGAACAGTGCTCACGAGGATCTACCCTCTCACGCCGTCGTGACCGGGGTCACGGGTGTCCCCGCGAGTGAGTCCAGGAACGCCCCGCACCAGTCCAGCAGCTGCTGGTCGCGCAGCTGCGGTGCACCCATCCGGCCGCCGGCGGCACCCTCCGTCGGCCTCGGCACGGTGATCGTCCCGACGGCCTGCTTGTAGACGGCCTTCGGGAACAGCCTGCGCAGCCGGACCAGCTGCGAGTCGAGCAGCTCCAGCTTCGCGAACCGCACGTTCTGGCCCATCGCGATGACCTCGGTGACGCCGTGGCGGCGGCAGGTGTGGCGCAGCCGGGCGACGCCGAGCAGGCGTTCGACGGGCTCCGGCGGCGTGCCGTAGCGGTCCTTGAGCTCGTCCCAGACCGACTTGAGCGACGCCTCGTCGGCCGCCGCCGCGATCTTGCGGTAGGCCTCCAGCCGCAGCCGCTCGCCCGGCACGTACTCGTGCGGGATGTGCGCGTCCACGGGCAGGTCGACGCGGACCTCGGCGAGCTCCTCCTCGACCTCGCCGCCGTCGGCGCCCGCGTGCCTGCGGAACGCCTCGACGGCCTCGCCGACCAGCCGCACGTAGAGGTCGAAGCCGACGCCCGCGATGTGACCGGACTGCTCGGCGCCGAGGATGTTGCCGGCGCCGCGGATCTCCAGGTCCTTCATCGCGACGGCCATGCCGGCGCCCAGCTCGGTGTTCTGCGCGATCGTCGCGAGCCGGTCGTGCGCGGTCTCGGTCAGCGGCGTCTCCGACGGGTAAAGGAAGTACGCGTACCCGCGCTCGCGGCCGCGGCCGACGCGCCCGCGCAGCTGGTGCAGCTGCGCGAGGCCGAGCAGGTCGCCGCGTTCGACGATCAACGTGTTGGCGTTGGAGATGTCGAGGCCCGTCTCGACGATCGTGGTGCAGACGAGGACGTCGAACTCGCGCTCCCAGAAGCCCTGGATGATCTTCTCCAGGCGGTCCTCGTTCATCTGGCCGTGCGCGGTGACGACGCGGGCCTCCGGCACGAGCTCGCGGATGCGGCGCGCGGCCTTCTCGATCGACGAGACCCTGTTGTGCACGAAGAAGACCTGGCCGTCGCGCAGAAGCTCGCGGCGGATCGCGGCACCGACCTGCTTGTCGTCGTAGGCGCCGACGTAGGTGAGGATCGGGTGCCGTTCCTCCGGCGGGGTCAGGATCGTGGACATCTCGCGGATGCCGGCGAGCGACATCTCCAGCGTGCGCGGGATCGGCGTCGCGGACATGGTCAGCACGTCGACGTGCGTGCGCAGCGCCTTGATGTGCTCCTTGTGCTCCACGCCGAAGCGCTGCTCCTCGTCGACGATCACGAGGCCGAGGTCCTTGTACCGCACGGTCTTCTGGAGCAGCCGGTGCGTGCCGATCACGATGTCGACCTCGCCGTCGGCGAGACCGGCGACGGTCTGCGCGGACTCGGTGGCGTCGGTGAAGCGGCTGAGCCCCTTGATGTTCACCGGGAACTGGCGCATGCGCTCGGAGAACGTGTTGAGGTGCTGCTGGGCCAGCAGCGTCGTCGGCACCAGCACGGCGACCTGCTTGCCGTCCTGCACGGCCTTGAACGCCGCGCGGACCGCGATCTCCGTCTTGCCGTAGCCGACGTCGCCGCAGATGACGCGGTCCATCGGGACGCCGCGCTCCATGTCGGCCTTGACCTCGTCGATCGCGGCCATCTGGTCCTGCGTCTCGGTGAACGCGAACGCGTCCTCCAGCTCGCGCTGCCACGGGGTGTCGCTCGCGAACGCGTGGCCGGGGGCGCTCTGCCGCGCCGCGTAGAGCTGCACGAGCTCGGCCGCGATCTGCTTGACCGCCTTGCGCGCCTTGGACTTCGTGTTCTTCCAGTCGCTGCCGCCGAGCTTGTTCAACGTCGGCAGCTCGCCGCCGACGTACCGGCTGACCTCGTCGAGCTGGTCGGTCGGCACGAACAACCGGTCGCCGGGCTGGCCGCGCTTGCTGCTGGCGTACTCCAGGACCAGGTACTCGCGGGTGGCGCCGGCGACCGTGCGCTGGACCATCTCCACGTACTTGCCGATGCCGTGCTGCTCGTGCACCACGAAGTCGCCGGCCTTGAGCGCCAGCGGGTCGACCGCGTTGCGCCGCTTGGACGGCATCTTGCGCATGTCCTTGGTGGACGTGCCGCCGCGGCCGCCGGTCAGGTCGGTCTCGGTGAGCACCACCAGGGCCAGGTCGGGCAGCACGAACCCGTCCTCGAGGCAGCCGCGCACGACCGTGACGGTGCTCGCCTTCGGCGTCCCGTCGAGGGACTCGAGGCAGACGGCCGAGACCTCGGCCTCGCGCAGGCGTTCATAGGCGCGCTGCGCGGTGCCGGCGCCGGGCACGACGAGGACGGCGGCGCCACCGGTCGCGGTGTGCGCCTTGAGGTCGGCGAACGCGCGCTCGACGTCGCCGGAGTAGGCCTCGACCGGCTTGACGTCGAGGTGCACGACGTCCGGCGCGTCGGTGGTGAGCTGGCTGAGCGTCCACCACGGCCGGTCGTTGGCCTTGGCGTGGTCGGCCACCTCGCCGATGCCCTGGTAGGCGCTGCGCCCGAGGTCGATCGGCGCCTTGCCGCCGCCGGCGGCGGCCATCCAGGACGCTTCGAGGAACTCCTGGCCCGTCCGCACGAGGTCGGCGGCGCGGGCGCGGATCTTCTCGGGGTCGTTGAGCAGGACGTGCGTGCCCTTCGGGACCACGTCCGTGAGCAACTCCAGCTCACCGGGGCACAGGGCGGGGATCAGCGCCTCCATGCCCTCGACCGCGATGCCGCCCGAGATCTTCTCCAGCATCTCGGCGAGGTGCGCGTCGGACTGGTGCTCCTCGGCGAGGCTCGCGGCGCGCTGCTTCACGTCCTCGGTCAGCAGCAGCTCGCGGCACGGCGGCGCGACGAACTCCGCGACCTCCTCCGGCAGCGACCGCTGGTCCTGCACGGAGAACGGCCGGATCTCGCTGACCTCGTCGCCCCAGAACTCGACGCGGTACGGGTGCTCGGCCGTCGGCGGGAAGATGTCGAGGATGCCGCCGCGCGTCGCGTACTCGCCGCGCTTCTCGACCATGTCGACGCGCGTGTAGGCGTTCTCCGCCAGGCTCGTGACGAGCTCGACGAAGTCCTGCTCCTCACCGACCTTCAGGTGCACGGGCTTCAGGTCGCCCAGGTCCGGCGCCATCGGCTGGATGAGGCTGCGGACCGTGGTGACGAGGACCCTGATCGGGGCGCCCTCGGGGTGCTTGAGCCTGCGCAGCACCTGCAACCGCGCGCCGACGGTGTCCGCGCGCGGGCTCAGCCGCTCGTGCGGCAGCGTCTCCCAGCTGGGGAAGAACGCCACCGCGTCCGGCCCGATCAGGTCGCGCAGGACGTTCGTCAGCTCCTCGGCCTCGCGACCGGTCGCCGTGACGGCGAGGACGGGCCGGACCGTGGACAGCGCCGCGGTGACGAGCGGGCGGGCGGCCAGCGGGCCGTCCAGCTCCAGCTCGGGGACACCGGCGGAGTCGATCAACGTGCGGAGGGCTTTGTCGGGCAGGACACCATCGAGCAGGCCGAGCAGCGGCATGTGAGAAACCCCGGTCAAAGTGCGAGACGCCGGACAGACCCCTGCCTGGGACGAGGGGTCTCACCGACCACTTTAACCCTTCGCGCGAACCCTCATCGGGTGGTTCCAGCCCGGCTCAGGCGGGCTCCCACGCGATCAGCCGCTCGAACACGCGCCGGTCGCCCCGGACGTCCATCTCGCCCAGTTCGCGCCGCCCGTACATGAAGAGCACCAGGTCACTGGCGGTGCCGGTGCACTCGGCGGTCGGCGCGACCTCGGGCACGGTGTGCGCGCCGCTCTCGTCGAACCGCAGCCACCAGCTCCGGCCCTCCGTCGCGTGGTAGCCCATGGTCGAGGGCTCGTGCGGCCACGCGGAGTCGGTCGTGACGCAGGTCTGCAGGAACTCGTCCACGCCGTCGAGCGCGATGTCGACCGGCAGCGGTTCCGCGGCGCCGATGGTGATCTGGGCGTCGTAGGTGTGGACCGCGAGCTGCTGGAGCTGGTGGCGGGCGACGGCGCCGGCGGTGTGCGGCGAACCGCTCCACCAGGCCCAGCACCCCTGGTCGGGGCCCGCCGCTTCGAGGGCGTCCAGGAGCTCCTTCGTCGCGTCTTCGAGCCAGGTCAGGATCTCGGCGCGCTGTTCGGGCATGGGGACGTCCTTGCCGGTGGCCTTGCCGTTCGCGGGGCCCGCGGCGACGGTGGCGGCCCAGGTGCGACGACCTTCGCCGATGTGTTCGGCCAGGTCGGCGAGGGTCCATTCAGGGCAGGTCGGGACCTTGGCGTCGAGGCTGGGAGCGGCGGCGACCGCGGCGCGGAAGGCGGCCGAGCGTTCGTCGATCAGGCGGAGCAGGTCGGAAAACCCCAGGGTGTTCTGCACGCGGGGTGTCTAACATCCCCCGGCTGTGGAGCAAAGGGAAATACGGGCTGACTACGACGATCAGTCCATCGTGGTCTACCAGGCCTACTCGCCGGCGATCGCCGATCCGGCCGTGGCGGCGCAGCGGTTCGTGCCGCCGTTCAAGACGGAGCGGATGACGTGGATCAAGCCGTCGTTCCTCTGGATGATGTACCGCTGCGGCTACGCGCTGAAGCAGGACCAGGAGCGCGTGCTGGCCGTCCGCATCACCCGCGAGGGGTTCGACTGGGCGGTCGCGCACGCCGTGTCGAGCAGCATCCCCGGCAAACCGGCGGTCCGCGTGCAGTGGGACCCCGAACGCGGGCTGCACCACGAGGCGCTGCCGCACCGGTCGATCCAGATCGGGCTGACCCGCGAGGCCGTGCAGAAGTACGTGCACGAGTGGACCGTCGGCATCACCGACGTGACACCTCTCGCGCGTGCGGTCCACGAGAAGGTGCTCGCCCACGACCTGGACGCGGCCCGCGCGCTGCTCCCCGTCGAACGGCCTTACGGAACCACCACGGCACAAAACGCATAGTTGGGACATGCGCGCACTCGTTGCTGCAGTGTCGGTCCTGGCCCTCGCCGCCTGTTCCACGCCCGAACCGGGCGGCAACGCGCCGTCGAAGGCCCCCGCGCCGCAGGGCCTGAAGGTCGAGGAGGTCGCCGGCGGCTTCCAGCACGCCTGGGACCTGGGCTTCCTGCCGGACGGCTCGACGCTCGTCACCGAACGCCCCGGCACGCTCAAGCTCGTCAAGAACGGCCAGGTCACGCCGGTCGACATCGACCTGACCGACCTCCAGGCGCGCGGCGAGGGCGGCCTGATGGGGCTCGTCATCCACCCGGACGACCAGCGCTTCACGGTCTGCTTCAACACGTCGAAGGACGTCCGGCTGGTCACGTACCGGCTCGACGGGACGCGGGCCACCAAGACCAAGGACCTGCTCACCGGCATGCCGTCGAACTCCAGCGGCCGCCACTCCGGCTGCCGGCCGACGCTCGCGCCGGACGGGTCGATGTACGTCGCCACCGGCGACATCGCGCAGGGCCGCAACCCGCAGGACCGCACCAGCCTCGGCGGCAAGGTGCTGCGCATCGACGCCGAGACCGGCGAGGGCGCGGCCGGCAACCCGTTCATCGGCTCCGCCGACGCCAACGAGCGCCGGATCTTCACCTACGGCCACCGCAACGTGCAGGGCGTCGTCTTCCGGCCCGACTCCGACCAGGCCTTCTCCAGCGAGCACGGGCCCTCGGTGGACGACGAGGTCAACCTGCTCAAGGCCGGCGCCAACTACGGCTGGGACCCGTCCAAGGGCGGCACGCAGGGCGGCTACGACGAGGGCGTGCCGATGACCGACCTGCAGCGGTTCCCGGACGCGGTGCCGGCGGTGTGGTCGTCGGGGTCGCCGACCGAGGCGATCTGCCAGGCGGCGTTCTGGAACGGCAAGCTCGCGGTCACCGCGCTCAAGGGCTCGAAGCTGCTGCTCTTCACGCTCGACCAGGCCGGCAAGGTGCAGAACGTGAGCATCCCGGACGAGCTGAACGACAAGTACGGCCGCCTGCGCGCCGCCCGCACCGCGCCCGACGGGTCGCTCTACATCACCACGTCGAACGGTTCGGACGACAAGCTGCTCAAGCTCACCGGCGACGTGTAGGCGTCGGGCCGCCCGACCCCTCGACGGACGGCGCGACGGCGTCACTCACCGAACACATCGCCTGAGGGGGTGCCGATCGTTATCAGCGCAGCTCAGGAACGGCTGCGCAGCTTCGGCCGGTGGTCCATCGCGGAGAGCCCGTTCCACGCGAGGTTGACGAGGTGCGCGGCGACCTCGTCCTTCTTCGGCTTGCGCGCCTCCAGCCACCACTGGCCGGTCAGCGCGACCATCCCGACCAGCGCCTGCGCGTAGAGGGCGGCGAGCTTGCGGTCGTAGCCCCGCTTCGCGAAGTGCAGGCCGAGGATGTGCTCGACCTGCGACGCGATGTCGTTCAGCAGCGACGAGAACGTGCCGGAGGAGGAGGCGACGGGCGAGTCGCGCACGAGGATGCGGAAGCCGTCCGTCGAGCCCTCGATGTAGTCGAGCAACGCGCAGGCGGCCCGTTCCAGCAGCTCACGCGGGTGCGAACCCCCGTCGAGCGCCTCGACGATCCGGTCCATCAGGTACCGCATCTCGCGGTCGACGACGACGGCGTAGACGCCTTCCTTGCCGCCGAAGTGCTCGTAGACGACGGGCTTGGACACGCTCGCGCGGTGGGCGATCTCCTCGACCGAGGTCGCCTCGAAGCCCTTCTCGGCGAACAGGGCGCGGGAGACGTCCAGGAGCTGCTCCCTGCGCTCCTTGCCCGTCATCCTGACCCTCGCCACCGAGCCAGCCTACAAACCCCCGGTCCCGGCCCGCCGCGCGGCGCCGCGTGGAATCGAGACCTCGACGCGGCATCATCAGCACATGGCCAGACGCAAGATCATCCGGATCACCACGGTCTCGCTGCTCGTCCTGCTCGTGCTGGTCACGGCGGCTCTGGGCGGGGTCGGCTGGTACTACAGCAACGAGCTGCTCAAACCGGCCGAGGCGTTCCCGCAGCGCTTCCCGGAGACCTCGCTCGGCGCGCAGGACCGGAACGTCGTGCTCGCCGAGTCGAAGCTGACGACGCTGCGCGGCACGTTCGGCATCGTCTGGCCCGGCGGCGCCGCGAAGGTCGGTGACGTCACCGCCAATGAGAACGGCCGCGTCGTGCGCCCGCTGCTCGACGGCACCGCACCGCCGGAAGGCACCAAGGTGCGCATCGAGACCGACGTCTACGACGGCAACCCCAAGAGCACGCTCGGCTTGGTCTACAGCGAGGTCCGGGTGCCCACCGAGCTCGGCGAGATGCCCGCCTGGCTCGTCCCGGCCGCGAACCAGGACACGTGGGTCATCACCGTGCACGGCCGTGGCGCGTCGCGCGAGGAGGCCCTGCGCGTGGTCCCGCAGCTCAACAAGGCCGGGCTGCCCGTCCTGCTGATCACCTACCGCAACGACGCGGGCGCCCCGAAGTCGCCGGACGGGCTCTACCACCTCGGCGACACCGAGTGGCACGACGTCGAGGCCGCGATCAGGTACGCGCAGACGCACGGCGCGAAGAAGGTCGTCCTCTACGGCTGGTCGATGGGCGGTGCGATCGTCGGCCAGACCCTGGCGCGGTCGAGCCTCGCGACGGCCGTCAGCGGGGTCGTGCTCGACTCCCCCGTCACCAACTGGACGCAGACGCTGAACCTCCAGGCGCGGAACCGGGGCGTGCCGACGTGGCTCACGCCCGTCGCCGAGGTCGTCTCCGGCTGGCGCGCCGACCTGGACTTCGACCGGTTCGACCTCGTCGCCAACCCGCCCGCGACCAAGCCCCCGACGCTGGTCCTGCACGGCGACGCGGACGGCACCGTCCCCGCTCAGTCCTCGCGCGACCTGGCGGCCGCCGCGGACCGGCTCGGGTGGCCCCTGACGTACGTCGAGATCCCGGGCGCCGACCACACCTCGGGCTGGAATGTGGCGACGGACACGTACCAGGCCGCTCTCGCGGACTTCCTGACCAGGTCGACCGGCGTGAAAACGTGATCATGACCTGAGCCGGACGAGTGGTGGTTGGACAAGTGCGGGAGGTCTCGTGACAACATGTGCGCAGGACGGGTGCACGCGCACCCTTTCCGCCATGG
Source organism: Lentzea sp. (assembly GCF_036380075.1). Lineage (NCBI taxonomy): Bacteria > Bacillati > Actinomycetota > Actinomycetes > Pseudonocardiales > Pseudonocardiaceae > Lentzea > Lentzea sp. The sequence continues at coordinate 29,830 of NZ_DASVFL010000340.1, forward strand.
TGTAAAGGCAGCACCTCTGATTTTGGTTCAGATGGTCCAGGTTCGAATCCTGGTGGCGGAGCAGGGCCTGGAAGGCGCAGGGTCATGGTGTCTTGGGGAGGTGCGAAGCTGCCCGAGGAAACGGTCGACGAGCAGGGCAACGTGGGCCACCGCCACCACGAGATGTCCGACGCGTGGCTGGTGGGCCGCGCGAGCGAACTTGTCGCCGTCGCCCAGAGCAGCCACCTCGCCGCGCAGCTCGACGCGGCGTCCGAGATCGACCACATCCTCGCCGAGGCCCAGGGCCGCGGCGAGCCCCGCATCGTCGCGCAGCTGCTCAGGGCCGCGGCCGTGGTCCGGCTCGTCACGCCGGGGCTCGTGGACATGTCCGACCCGCAGCTCGACGAGATGCTCGCCCACTGCCGCCGGCACGGCCTGATCGTGCTGGAGGCGGACGCGCGGGCGTTGCGCGGCCGCCGGTTCCTGCTGGGCAACGCCGAGGACAAGGCGCTGACCGAGATCGCCTCCGCGCTCGCGATGATGCTCGACGAGGAACCCGAGGTCGACCCGGTCTTCGACAAGCGGACGTGGGACCAGCTGCTGGCCACGACGCTGCAGGACATCGCGCTCGTGCTGACCCAGCTGGGCGTCTACGAGATGGCCGACGACGTGCTCGCCCGCGGCCACAACCCGCTCTGGGAGAGCGGCCAGCCGCACCAGATCTACGTGCACCTGGTCAACCGCACCCGGCTGCGGATCGGCTGGGGCCTGCGCCTCGAACGCGTGAACTTCCACGTCCAGGCCGCCGAGCAGTTCGCGTTCGCGGCGGGGCTCGCGGAGGCCGCCGAGGTGCCGTTCCGGCAGTCGCTGCACCCCGGCCGGCGCGACCTCGACGCCGCCGAGCAGGTGCCGATCCTCGGTGCCGCGCAGGCGCTGACGAACCCGAGCGAGGACCACCTCGACCGGCTGTGGTCGTTGCGCGGCCTGTCGATGTACGCGCGGGAGCTGATCATCGTCGCGATCGCGCTGGCCCGGTGCCTGGTCGTGGCGAACCGGCTGGACGACGCGCTGAAGGTCCTCGGCGACACGCGCACGCAGATGGAGCACGACACGTCCGAGCCGTCGCTGGTGCTGTCGCTGGAGCGCGAGTACGCGCACCTCTGCGGTCCGCACACGACGTCCGCGCTGCAGGCCTACAACGCGGCGCTGGAAGCCGAGCTGTGGGCGATGCGCGAGTCGCGCGTGGCCACGTTGACGACGCGGCGCGAACACGAGCGGCTGACGCGTGCGCACGGCGCGATAGCGCAGCAGGCGTTGCAGGACCCGTTGACCGGCCTGCCGAACCGCCGGGCGCTCGACGACAAGATGAGCGAGCTCATCGCCGGTCAGGTCAACCCGTTCTCGATCGCGCTCGTCGACCTCGACGGCTTCAAGGGCGTGAACGACCGGCATTCGCACGCCGAGGGTGATGATGTTCTTCGGGTGATTGCCAGCACACTCCGGCAGGCCCTGCGGGGTGACGACATGGTGGCCCGCTACGGCGGCGACGAGTTCGTCGTCCTGCTGCCGGGCGCCCCTCTGAACGCCGCGGAGGCGGCACTGGGCAGGGCCGTGGATGCCGTGGCAGGCCTGCCAATCGACCTCTCCCGCGGCGTGACGCTGTCGGTCGGCGTCATCTCGTTGCGCCCCCGCGAATCCGCGAACCAGGCCCTGTCAAGGGCCGACTCCGCGATGTACGTGGCGAAGCGCCAGGGTGGCTGCCAGGTTGCGGCCGTGGCGGGGGAGCCCTCCCCGGAGGCTTAGGCTGGTCCGCGGACTTCGAACCACCCAGCCTGTTAGGGAGAGCATTGATGCTCGAGGGCCCTGTCAGCACGGTCGTGCTCGCCGCCGGGGAAGGCACCCGCATGCGGTCGTCCACGCCCAAGGTGCTGCACCGGATCGCCGGACGCTCACTCGTCGAACACGCGGTGCGCGCGGCGGCCGGCACAGACCCCGACCACCTGGCCGTCGTCGTCGGCCACGGCCGTGAAGCAGTCACTGAGCATCTCGAGACCCTCGCCGGAACGCTGGGCCGCAAGGTCACCGTCGCCGTGCAGGCCGAGCAGAAGGGCACCGGGCACGCCGTCTCGTGCGGCCTCGCCGAGCTGCCGCACGACCTGGGCGGCACGGTGATCGTGAGCTACGGCGACGTGCCGCTGCTCGACACCCAGACGTTCCAGGCGCTGCTCGCGGAGCACTCCTCCGCCGGCAACGCCGTCACGGTCCTGACCGCCGTGGTGGACAACCCCACCGGGTACGGCCGGATCGTCCGCGACGCCGACGGCACCGTGCAGCGGATCGTGGAGCAGAAGGACGCGTCGTCCGCCGAGCAGCTGATCAACGAGATCAACTCCGGCGTGTACGCGTTCGACGCGGCGGTGCTGCGCGACGGCCTGTCGCGGCTGTCCACCGACAACGCGCAGGGCGAGCTCTACCTGACCGACGTGCTGGGCATCGCCCGCGGCGACGGCCTGCGCGTCGGCGGCCTGATCGCCTCCGACCCGTGGCTCGTCGAGGGCATCAACGACCGCGTGCAGCTCGCGGCCGTCGGCGCCGAGATGAACCGCCGCATCGTCGAGGGCCTGATGCGCGGCGGCGTGACCGTCGTCGACCCGGCCTCGGTGTGGGTGGACGCGGGCGTCACCGTCGGCCAGGACGCGCTGATCGAGCCGAACGTGCAGCTCCGCGCGGGCACGGTGGTCGGCGCCCGCGCCGTCGTCGGCCCGGACACCACGCTCTCGGGCGTGACCGTCGGCGAGGGCGCCTCGGTCGTGCGCACCCACGGCAGCGACTCGGTGATCGGCGACAACGCCACCGTCGGCCCGTTCGCCTACCTGCGCCCCGGCACCTCGCTGGGGGTCAAGGGCAAGATCGGCACGTTCGTCGAGACCAAGAACTCCACGATCGGCGAGGGCTCGAAGGTCCCCCACCTGTCGTACATCGGCGACGCCACGATCGGCGACCACAGCAACATCGGCGCCGCCTCGGTGACCGTCAACTACGACGGCGTGAACAAGCACCGCACGATCGTCGGTTCCCACTGCCGCACCGGCTCGGACAACATGTTCGTGGCGCCGGTGACGGTGGGCGACGGCGCCTACACGGGCGCGGGCACCGTCCTGCGCCGCGACGTACCCCCCGGCGCGCTCGCCGTGTCCGGTGGCCCACAGCGCAACCTCGAAGGCTGGGTCCTCAGCCGTCGCGAGGGCACCGCCGCCGCTCAGGCAGCGGAGGCGGCCCTGGCGAAGCAGAATGCGGACGAGAAGACACAGGAGGGTCGCTGACCGTGAACCCGCAGATGCCCGGCACACCGAAGAAGAACCTCATGCTCTTCGGCGGGCGTGCCTACCCGGAGCTGACGGAAGAGGTCTCGAAGCACCTCAACGTCACGGTCACCCCGCAGTCGGCCTACGACTTCGCCAACGGCGAGATCTTCGTCCGCTTCGAGGAGTCCGTGCGAGGCTGCGACGCGTTCGTCATCCAGTCGCACACCGCACCCATCAACCAGTGGCTGATGGAACAGCTGATCATGGTCGACGCCCTGAAGCGCGCCAGCGCCAAGCGCATCACCGTGATCATGCCGTTCTACCCGTACAGCCGCCAGGACAAGAAGCACCGCGGCCGCGAACCGATCTCCGCCCGCCTGGTGGCCGACCTGTTCAAGACCGCGGGCGCCGACCGCCTCGTCTCCGTCGACCTCCACACGGCCCAGATCCAGGGCTTCTTCGACGGCCCGGTGGACCACCTGTGGGCCATGCCCCTGCTGGCGGACCACATCCGCGGCAAGTACGCGGGCCACGAGATCACCGTCGTCTCCCCCGACTCGGGCCGCACGAAGCTGGCCGAGAAGTGGGCGGACACCCTCGGCGGCACCCCGATCGCGTTCATCCACAAGACCCGCGACCCCCTCCGCCCGAACGAGGTCGTCTCCAACAGGGTCGTCGGCAAGGTGGAGGGCCGCCTCTGCATCGTGATCGACGACATGGTCGACACCGGCGGCACCATCGCGGGCGCCGTGAAGCAACTCCTGAACGAGGGCGCCTCGGACGTGGTCATCGCCGCGACCCACGGCATCCTCTCGGGCCCGGCAACCCAACGCCTGCAGGACTCGGGCGCCCGCGAGGTCGTGTTCACCGACACGCTCCCGATCCCGGCCGAGAAGCGCTTCCCGAACATGACCGTCCTCTCGATCGCACCTCTGCTGGCAAGGGTGATCCAGGAGGTCTTCGAGGACGGCTCAGTGACGTCCTTGTTCGACGGCAACGCCTAACGCGAAGCCGAAGGCGAGCACGCTCTTGGCTTGTGCTCTTGGTTTTGAGCGAAGCTCTCAGCGGTGGGTGCCCCGTCACGAGTCGCGCCACAGCTCTCGCTGCAACGAGGTAGGGGTGTCAAACGGCCACGCTTTTCGGCCGTTTG
>NZ_DASVFL010000341.1:0-3577 GCF_036380075.1 Lentzea sp.
CGGGGTTGCCGAACACCAGCGGCACGTCGATCCCGTGGCACGCCCCGAACGGCCCCGGCGGCGCCCAGGTCACCTCGTACAGGAACGCCCGGCCGCCACCGGCGACCTGCGCCTGCGCGAGGTGCAGCGACGGCATGCGGAACAGCCAGTCCGAGCAGACCACCTCGAACAGCTCCTCCGGGTCCGTCCGCGGGTACTCCAGGCCGGGCGCGAACACCTCCGCCGCCTGCGCGGCCTGGGCGGCCGTCACCGTGCCGAGCAGGCCCTCGATGATGGTCAGCAACCGCTGTTCGGACCTCGTGTGCCCGGCGACCAGCTCGACGTCCCGTGCCGCGCCCGCCGCGAGCGCCTCCCACGGTGTCACCGGCAGGACGTCGCCGTCGACGACCGGCGCGAACGGGATGTTCTTGTGCGCCGCCCGCCCCCACCGGCCGGTGAACTGGCCGATCTTGGCCATCACCTCGTCGCCGACCGTCGGCAGCAGCACGGGATCCACAGTGGACAGATCGGCGACCGTCGGGCGCAGGCCGAGCTCCGCCGCGCACACCGATGCGATGTCGGCGGCCAGCTCCGGCGTGAAGAACACCCCGGGAACGCTGCTCGCGATGGCCCGGTGGAACAGCCCGGCGGCGCGCGGCATGGCCAGCAACGCCGCCACCGACCCGCCGCCCGCCGACTGCCCGAACACGGTCACCCGGCCGGGATCCCCGCCGAAGGCCCGGATCTCCGCGCGCACCCACTCCAGCGCCGCGACCTGGTCGAGCAGGCCGCGGTTGGCCGGTGCTCCCTCGATCCGGGCGAACCCCTCGACGCCCACGCGGTAGTTGAACGTGACCACGACGACGCCGTCCAGCGCGAGCCGCGTGCCGTCGTACTCGGGCAGGCCGGACATGCCGACCGTGTAGCCGCCGCCCTGGATCCACACCATGACCGGCAGGTCACCGGCCAGGTCGGGCGACCAGACGTTCGCGGTCAGCCAGTCGTCCCCCGCGACACCGATGCCGTCCATGCCGAACACCTGCGCCTGCGGTGGCGGCGGGCCGAACGCCAGTGAGTCCCGCACCCCGTCCCACGACGGCACCGGCTGGGGCGCGGCGAACCGCAGCTCGCCCACGGGAGGGGCGGCGAAGGGGATGCCGCGGAAGACCTGCACACCCGATTCCACCGCACCGCGAACAGTTCCGGCGCTGACGCGCACTTCGACCATGCGCGGATCGTCGTCCCCCGCGACTCCGGAGGGCCAGCGATTTTCAGGCCGTCACGACGACCTTGGCCCGCGCGTGCTCCGACTCGACGTGCCGGATCGCGTCCGGCGCCTCGGCCAGCGGGTAGACGCGCTCGACCACCGGCACCAGCTGCCCGGACTCGGCGAGGTCCCGCAACGCCGCCAGGTTCTCCCTGCTGGGCTTGGCCTCCAGCACCACGAGCCGCTGCCGCGCGAACGAGCCGAGCAGCCTGCCCTGGATGATCAGCCGGTACGGGCCGAGCAGCACCCCGCCGGTGAAGCTGCCGCCGCCGGACAGCACCAGCACGCCGTCCGGGGTGAGCACGCTGCGCAGCTCGCCCATCCTGCGGTTGCCGACCAGGTCGAACACGACGTCGTGGCGTTCCCCGCCGCGCACGAAGTCGTCCGTCCGGTAGTCGACCACCACGTCCGCCCCCGCCGAACGGACCTGCTCGACGTTGCGCGTGCTGCACACGGCGGTCACGAACGCCTTGCGCGCCTTGGCGATCTGCACCGCCAGCAGCCCCACCCCGCCGGACGCGCCGTTGATCAGGACCTTCTGCCCCGCCCGCAGGTCGCGCAGGCCCGACCACGCGGTGTTGCCCGCCAGCGGCAACGTCGCCGTCTGCTCGAACGTCAGGTTCGCCGGCTTGTGCAGCACGAGGTCCGCGGGCACGCACACGTACTCGGCGAAGGACCCCTCGACCTCGCCGAACACCTCGTCCCCCACTTGGAGCAGCCCGCCGACGCCGGGCCCGACCGCTTCGATGACGCCCGCGAAGTCCATCCCCCTGATCCGCGACCTCGGGCCTTTCAGGCCCAGGAACAGCCGCGCGAAGTACGGGTCTCCCCGCATGATGTGCCAGTCGGCGGCGTTCACCGACGACGCCCTCACCCGCACGAGCACCTCGCCCTGAGCGGGCACCGGCCGGTCGACCTCTCTCAGTTCCAACACGTCCGCGGAGCCATATCTGTCCTGGACGATCGCCTTCATCGCGGCCTCCCTCGTTGACGGGGAAGTTAGGCGCTGCCAACGCCTTCGCACATCAGGGACGCCCCCTAGGGTCCGTTCCGGGGTGTGCGGAAGTCGGTCTCCGGCGGGTCCGGGTCGGGGTCCTCGCCGTCCAGGAGGTCGAGGAGCTTGACGTGCGTGAGGAACGCGACGAGCTCGGGCCGGCCGGTCCTGATCAGCTCCTCGTGCTGCTCGGCGGGGAAGCCGGACGACCGGCGCGAGAGGTGGTAGCCGTCGACCAGGCCCAGGTGGAGGGCGTCGAGGTTCGGGAACGACTCGGGCGCCACCACCTCGGGCGGCAGCGGCGTGCCGGTGCGGCGGTGGCAGGCGGTCCAGACGTCCTGTTCCAGGTCGAGCTCCAGCAACCGTTGCGCCGCACGGGATCGCGCCAGGTCGACCAGGCCGTCGTCGCCGATCATGTTGTCGTGCAGGCACAACTCCCACAGCTGCGGCAGCACGGGCCACTCGGCCAGCGTGCGGGCGCCCTCGGAGCGGATGCTGTTGTGGGCCAGGGAAAGGCTCTCCAGCACCGGGGCTTCCCGCGGCAGGGAAGCCAAGTCGTCGTCACCGAGCCCGCACGCGTTCATCCGCACCGTCCGCAAGGCCGGCCAGTCAGCGGAAGGCAGGCCGGCCAACGGGTTCTCGGAGACGTCCAAGGTCTCCAGCGGCAGGTCCAGCACCGTGCTCAGGCCGTCGCGGGTGAGGCCGGTCGCGGCGAGGTTCAGCGACGTCAGCCGGCTCGACCTCGCGATGACCCGTGCTCCCTCGTCGCCGATCGGCTGGACCTCCGGGTGCCAGTAGTGCGGGGAACCTCCGGTCCGGCCGCTGAGGTCGAGGTGCTCCAGCGCGGGCAGTGCGGCGAGCAGCTCGCGCACGTCGCCGGGTCCGAGGTGGTTCCGGCTCAGGTCGAGGCGCCGCAGCCGGGCCGGCTCGCCGAACGCGACCGCGCCCGTGACGCCGTGGACGGCGAGATCGCTCAGGTTCGTGATGTCCGCGCGGGAGAAGAACTCCTCGCTGGCCGCGCCGTGGAAGCCGATCGCGAGCCGGTCCAACGACGAGAGCGCAAAGCACTCCGCCAGTTCCCGTGCCTCGTCGTCACTCGCGACCAGCACCTCGGCCGACCGCAGGTCCGGTGCCAGGCCGTCGCGCAGCAGGTGGACCAGGTCGGGTGCGCGCAGCCCGGCGTGCCGCAGCCGGGCCGGCCGGTCGATGCGCACCGGCGGGAAGTCCCGCAGGTCGTCCTTCGCCCGCACCAGCACCAGGGAATCCAGCCTGGTGACCACCTCGCCGGCGAGGAACCGGGCGAGCGGCTCGGCGTCGAACGGCATCAGGCCGCCGAA
>NZ_DASVFL010000342.1:0-24935 GCF_036380075.1 Lentzea sp.
GTCCCCGGCCTGCTCCAGATCGCCGGCTACATCCGCGAGGTGGCCGAGAAGTCGACCAGGAAGCTCGCACCTGCCGACATCGACGCTCTGATCAGGGCGAAGCTCGACCGCCAGGCGATCCTGAGCTACGAGCGGGAGTTCGTCTTCTACGTGCACGAACAGGCGCTTCGACTGCCCGTCGGCGGTCCTGCCGTCATGAGGACGCAGCTGGAACACATCCTGATGATGTTGCTGCGCAGGTACATCACCCTCAGGGTCGTCCCGACTGCCATCGGGGCGCATGCCGGGCTGGCGAGCAACTTCACCCTGCTGGTCTACGAGACGTTCGAACCGGTCGTCTACCTGGAGAACCTGAACACCGGCCTGTTCCTGGAGGACAAGGCGTCGCTGGACATGTACGTCGCCACGTTGAAGGGGCTGGATCGGGATGCCCTGGACCCGGAACAATCGAGGAGGTTGATCACCAGCATGCTTGCCTGAGGAGGCGCTCGATGTCGGCTTGGCGCAAGAGTAGCTACAGCGCATCCGGGAGCGAGTGCGTCGAGGTCGGGTACGGCATCGGCATCCGCGACAGCAAGGCGCCCGCCACCCACCTACCGGTGTCGGAACAGGCGTGGGGCGCGTTCCTCACCTCCGTGTGCGCGATGCTTGCCGACGAACATCGGAACCACTGAGGAGTGATCATGTCGCGCGTTGCGGCCATCGACTGCGGGACCAACTCGATCAGGCTGCTGGTGGCCGACGTCACCAGGCGCGACGACGGCACGGCCTGGCTGCGGGACGTGCACCGCGAGATGAAGATCGTCCGGCTCGGCCAGGGCGTGGACGCCACCGGGCGGCTGCACCCCGAGGCGATCGAACGCACGCGCCAGGCCCTCCTCGACTACGCGCGCACGATGCAGCGCAAGGGTGTGGAGGTCGCACGCATGGTCGCCACCAGTGCCACGCGCGACGCGAGCAACCGCGACGAGTTCTTCGGCATGACCGAGGCGGTCCTCGGCGCGCCCGCCGAGGTGATCACCGGGGACGAGGAGGCGCGGCTGAGCTACCTCGGCGCGGTGGCCGACCTCGACCCGGACGAGGGACCCTTCCTCGTCACCGATCTGGGTGGTGGCAGCACCGAGTTCGTCCTCGGCGGTGGCACGGAGGTCGAGGCCGCGAGGTCGATGGACATCGGCTGCGTGCGGCTGACCGAGCGGTTCATCAAGTCCGACCCGCCCTCGAAGGACGAAATCGCACAGGCGGAAGCGTTTGCGCGTGAGGCGGTCAAAGAAGCGTTCGAAGTCGTCCCGGTAGAGAAGATGAAGACGTGGATTGGCGTCGCGGGCACGGTCACCACATTGTCAGCCCTGGTCCAGGGGCTGGAGGTGTACAACAGCGACGATATTCACCTCAGCCGCATCACACTTGACAATGTTCGTGAAATCACCGACCGTATCCTCTCCATGACGCATGATGAGCGTGCCGCGCTGGGGCCCATGCACCCCGGTCGGGTGGACGTGATCTGCGGTGGAGCGGTGGTCTTGCGCGTGATTGCCGACGAGCTGGAGAATCGCGCGGGTATTCGCACGCTCGTGTGCAGCGAGCACGACATCCTCGACGGCATCGCGTTTTCGCTGGTCTAACCGCGGATTAAGGTCTTCTTGAGGTGATCGTGACGAGTTTGTGACCGCTTTCGGTGCGCGTACTACTGGACGCCCCGGTTAACGTCCTCTCACGTTTTGGGAGGTGGACGAGACCTCCCGGGGAGGCGCGCGCACGCAATATCTGCGGCGGCGCCGGGGAAAGGCGGGAGAGACTGATGTCGCGATCACGGGTTGCGTGGGTGGCTCTGCCAGCCGCGCTGGCCATGACGCTCAGCGCATGTGGCGGCGGCGGTGGCAGCAGCAACAACGCTGCCGATGGCAAGGACAACCCGGACGGCACGGTGTCGATCTACGGCACCGAGCCCAAGAGCACGTTGTTCCCGGCGAACACGACCGAGGCGGGCGGTGGCAAGGTCACCGACTCCCTGTTCTCGCGTCTGGTCGGGTACAAGACCGAGGACGGCGCCCCCTACAACTTGATGGCCGAGTCGATCACCTCGAGTGACGCCAAGGTGTACGACATCAAGATCAAGCAGGGCTGGAAGTTCCACGACGGCACCGAGGTCAAGGCGAAGAACTTCGTCGACGCCTGGAACTGGGCCGCGTACGCGCCGAACGCTCAGCAGGCGGCATCGTTCTTCGCCCCGATCGCGGGCTTCGAGGACGTCCACCCGGCCGACGAGAACGCCAAGCCGGCGAAGGACAAGATGTCCGGTCTCGAGCTCGTGGGCGACTACGAGTTCAAGGTCACCCTCAACGGTCCGACCTCGGTCTTCACGACGATGATCGGCTACACGCCGTTCTCGCCGATGGCCGACTCGTTCTTCGCGGACCCGAAGGCCGCCGAGGCCAAGCCGATCGGCAACGGCCCGCTCAAGTTCGTCTCCCGCACGCCGAACGCGCTGATCAAGATGGAGCGCTTCGACGACTACAAGGGCGAGGACAAGGTCCACTTCAAGACCTTGGACTACAAGATCTACTCCTCCCAGGAGACCGCGTACCAGGACCTGGTCGCCGGCAAGCTGGACTTCATGGAGGCCCTGCCCCCGTCGGCCAAGGTCGGCGAGAAGTACAAGGCCGACCTGGGCGACGCCGTCGTGACCGCGAACCTGCTCGGCCAGAGCGCGATCGCGTTCCCGCAGTACATCGACGCCTTCAAGAACGTCAAGCTGCGCCAGGCCGTCTCGATGGCCATCAACCGGGAGCAGATCACGAAGACCGTGCTGGCCGGCTCGTACGTGCCGTCCACCAGCTTCGTCTCGCCCGGCATCAAGGGCTACCGCGCCGACACCTGTGGTGAGTACTGCAAGTACAACCCGGAGAAGGCCAAGGAGCTGTTCAAGGAGTCGGGCTTCACCGGCAAGCTGACCATCCAGTCCAACCAGGACGGTGGCCGCAAGGAGCCGCTCGAGGCGGCGTGCAACAGCATCAAGCAGACGCTGGGCGTGGACTGCGAGTTCGTCGGTGCCACCAACTTCGGTGCGTTCCGCCAGATCGTCGACGGCAAGCAGCTGACCGGCATGAGCCGTTCCGACTGGTCCGCCGACTACCCGTCGATCGAGAACTTCCTCAACCCGCTGTACCGCACGGGTGGGTCGTCCAACGACTCGAACTACTCGAACCCGCAGGTCGACGAGCTCCTCAAGAAGGCCGACCAGACGGCCAACGAGGACGAGGCGATCAAGATCTACCAGCAGGCCGAGGACATCATCGCCAAGGACCTGCCCTCCATGCCGACCTGGAACGAGAAGGGCATCGGCGGTCGCTCCAAGAACCTGCTCGACGCCAAGATGTCGTTCAAGCGTCAGGGCGCCCTGGAGTCGTTCCGCGTCAAGGCCTGATTGCTCAACACCTGAGTTCTGAACACCCGTCCGGCCCCGCGTCCCTCGAGCGTTACGGGCGCGGGGCCGGTGCGGTGTTCCAGGACCTTGGGCGCCCCCCACCACGCAAGGAGCCGACCTCATGGGTCGCTATGTGCTGCGCCGTCTGCTGCAGCTGATACCGGTCTTCCTGGGGACCACCTTCCTGATCTACGCCCTCGTCTGGGCGATCCCGCAGGACCCCTTCGCGGGCAAGTGCGGCCAGCGGCCGTGCGATCCGGCCTACATCGCCGAGATGAGCCAAAAGCTCAACCTGAACGACCCGTTGCTGGTCCAGTACTTCAAGTACCTGGGCAACCTGGTCGTCGGTGACTTCGGCACCACCTTCAACGGCATCTCCGTCGGCGAGCAGATCAGCACCTCGTGGCCGATCACGCTCAAGATGGGCATCATCGCGCTGATCATCGAGGCCGTCATCGGCATCATCGCCGGCGTCCTCACGGGCCTGCGCAAGTCGGGCTTCCTGGACAACCTGGTCCTGGTCTCGACGCTGTTCCTGATCTCGCTGCCGGTCTTCGTCACCGGTTTCGTGCTGCGGCTCTACCTCGGCCCGCAGGGCTTCGACCTGATGGACACCTCGGTCAGCTCCGACCCGACGTTCGGCGAGCTGATCCTGCCCGGGTTCGTGCTCGGCAGCCTCTCGATGGCCTACGTCGCCAGGCTGACCCGCTCCAGCATCGTCGAGAACCGGCGCTCCGACTACGTGCGCACGGCCATCGCCAAGGGCCAGCCGCAGACCCGCGTCGTCGGCATCCACCTGCTGCGCAACTCGCTGATCCCGGTGATCACGTTCCTCGGCACCGACCTCGGCAGCCTCCTCGGCGGCGCGATCGTCACCGAGGGCGTCTTCAACATCAACGGCATCGGCGGCCTGATCTTCCGCGGCATCCAGGAGAAGGAAGGCGTCATGGTCACGGGCATCGTGACCCTGCTGGTGCTGGTGTACCTGCTGATGAGCCTGCTCGTCGACCTCCTGTACGCCGTTCTCGACCCGAGGATTCGCTATGAGTGACCCAGGATCCGTGTCCGGTGGAGCCGGACTCGAGGCGTCCGCGGCGGCCGGTGTCGACCAGGCCAGCCACGTCGACGACTCGTCGCAGAAGCAGCGCAAGCCCCGCTCGCTCTGGAGCGACGCGTGGGGTGAGCTGCGCCGCAAGCCGACGTTCATCATCTCGCTGGTGATCATCGCGGTCATCGTGCTGATGGCGATCTGGCCGACGCTGTTCACGTCGGTCGACCCGCGTGCCGCCGACCTCGACAAGTCGCTCCAGGCGCCCTCGGGCGACGCGTGGTTCGGCTACGACCTTCAGGGCTACGACGTCTACGCCCGTGCGATGCACGGCGCCCGCGCGTCGCTGCTCGTCGGCATCTTCGCGACGGTCCTGACGGTGCTGATCGGGTCGATCATCGGCATCATCGCCGGCTACGCGAAGACGTGGCTCGACTCGGTGCTCTCGCGGTTCGCCGACATCTTCGCCGGCATCCCGTTCGTGCTCGGTGCGATCGTCATCCTGACGACGCTCAACGCGCCCACGGAGAACCCCGGCGTGGCCAGGATCATCACCCAGGTGGTGCTCTCGATCGCCGTGCTGTCGTGGCCGGTGGCCATGCGCATCATGCGGTCGGCGACGCTGGTCGCGAAGCAGCAGGACTACGTCAAGGCCGCCCGCGGTCTCGGCGCGTCCCCGCTGCGGATCGTGTTCCGGCACCTGCTGCCGAACACCGTGGCGCCCGTGCTGGTGTACGCGACGATCGCCCTGGGTGCCTTCATCGGCGCCGAGGCGACGCTCGCGTTCCTCGGCATCGGCCTGCGCCCGCCGGTCGTGTCGTGGGGCGTGATGATCTCCGAGTCGCGCGACTACTTCCAGTCGGCTCCGCACATGCTGCTGTTCCCCGCGGGCTTCGTCACGATCACCGTGCTGGCCTTCGTCATGCTCGGCGACGCCGTGCGCGACGCCCTCGACCCCAAGTCCCGATAGGGGAACCCTGTGACTCAGCCATTGCTGGAGGTCGAGGATCTCCACGTGGAATTCCGCACCCGCGACGGCGTCGCGAAGGTGCTCAACGGCGTCTCGTACCACGTCTCGGCGGGCGAAACCCTGGCCGTGCTGGGCGAGTCCGGTTCCGGCAAGTCCGTGACCGCCCAGACGATCATGGGCATCCTGGACACGCCGCCGGGGTTCATCACCAACGGCACCATCAAGTTCCGCGGTGAGGACCTGCTGACCAAGTCGGCGGACGAACGCCGCGAGGTGCGTGGCGAGGGCATCGCCATGATCTTCCAGGACGCGCTGTCCGCGCTGAACCCCGTGTTCACGGTCGGGTTCCAGATCGAGGAGCAGCTCAAGGTCCGCCGCGGGATGTCCAAGGCGGACGCCCGCAAGCGCGCGGTCGAGCTGCTCGACCAGGTCAAGATCCCGAACGCCAAGGGCAGGGTCTCCGACTACCCGCACCAGTTCTCCGGCGGCATGCGGCAGCGCGCGATGATCGCGATGTCGCTCGCGCTCGACCCGGAGCTGCTGATCGCGGACGAGCCCACCACCGCTCTGGACGTCACCGTGCAGGCCCAGATCATGGACCTGCTGGCGGAGATCCAGAAGGAACGCGACATGGGCATGATCCTGATCACCCACGACCTCGGCGTCGTCGCCGACGTCGCGGACCGGATCTCGGTCATGTACGCGGGCCGCATCGTCGAGCACGCCGACGTCTACGAGCTGTTCCGCGCGCCGGGACACCCGTACACGGAGTCGCTGCTCGAGTCGCTGCCCCGCGTGGACCTGCGCGGCCAGGAGCTCAAGACGATCAAGGGTCTGCCGCCGTCGCTGACCAACATCCCGCCCGGCTGCCCGTTCAACCCGCGCTGCCCGCGCGTGTTCGACCGGTGCGTGACCGAGGTCCCTGCCGTGCACAACCTCGGCATGGGCCGCACCAGCCGGTGCCACATCGCGGAGGAGGTCGTCGCTCGTGACTGAGCCGATCCTCGAGGTGGAGAACCTCGTCAAGCACTTCCCGGTCCGCGTCGGCGTGCTGTTCAAGCGCACCGTGGGCCACGTCAAGGCAGTCGACGGCGTCTCGTTCTCGCTCAACAAGGGCGAGACCCTGGGCGTCGTGGGCGAGTCGGGCTGCGGCAAGTCCACGCTGGCCCAGGTGCTGATGCGCCTGGAACCGCCGACGTCGGGCGTCGCGAAGTTCGAAGGTCGCGACATCTTCGGCATGAAGGGCTCGGAGCTGCGCAAGCTGCGCCGGGACATCCAGATCGTGCTGCAGGATCCGTACACGTCGCTGAACCCGCGCATGACGGTCGGCGACATCGTCGGCGAGCCCTACGAGATCCACACCGAGGTCGCGCCCAAGGGCGACCGGCAGCGCAAGGTCCAAGAGCTGCTGGAGACCGTGGGTCTCAACCCGGAGCACATCAACCGGTACCCGCACCAGTTCTCCGGCGGTCAGCGCCAGCGCATCGGCATCGCCCGCGCCCTGGCGTTGAAGCCCAAGGTGATCGTGTGCGACGAGCCGGTGTCCGCTCTGGACGTGTCGATCCAGGCGCAGGTCATGAACCTGCTGGGCGACCTGCAGAACGAGATGGGCCTCTCGTACGTCTTCATCGCGCACGACCTGTCGGTGGTCCGCCACCTGTCGGACCGCGTCGCGGTGATGTACCTCGGCAAGATCGTGGAGATCGGCACCGAGGACGAGATCTACGAGCGCCCGATGCACCCGTACACGCAGGCGCTGCTGTCGGCCGTGCCGGTGCCGGACCCGACCCAGCGCGGACGTCGTGACGTCATCCGCCTGACGGGTGACGTGCCGTCGCCGATCGACCCGCCCTCGGGCTGCCGGTTCCGCACGCGGTGCTGGAAGGCGCAGGACATCTGCGCGACCGAGGTGCCGGAGCTGGTGTCGCGCAACGGCGGTCACCCCGCCGCGTGCCACTTCGCCGAGGAGCGCGCGGTCGTCTGACCGTCGTCCTTCAGCTGGCTGAGGGGTCGTGCCCGCGGGCGCGGCCCCTCAACTCGTCGTAGGGCTTCCCGCGGGACGCGCGAGGTCCGTGATCGACACCCCGGGACCCACCTCCCGCTCCCCGACCTCCACGAACCCGCGCCCGCGGTACAACGCGAGCGCCGGCTCGTTCTTGCTGCCTGTCGACACGGTCTGCGGCCCGTCGGGCAACCCGTCGAGCAACCGCGACGCGATCCCTCGACGAAACGCCCGCGGGTGCACCACCAGCCGGCAGATGTCCACAGTGGACCCGTCGAGCCGGTAGGACACCGCACCCGCCAGCCCCTCCTCGTCGTGCAGACCGAGGAAGGTCTCGTCGGCGCCGCGCAGGTCGTCGAGCGACTCGTGCAGCGGCGGGATGCCGTCGAAGCCGATGATCCCGGCTTCGACGGCGTACGCCAGCCGCTGCACCGTCCACAGCTCGCGCAGGACGGCGTCGTCGGACAGGTCCAGGATCACGTGTTGGACGAGTTCCGGACGAAGTTCGCGAGGTCCTCGGACTGCTGGATCCGAGACGGCTCGTGGACGTACATCATGTGGCCGGCCGGGTAGTAGGCCGACTCGATGTTCGCCGTGAGCTCCTTCGGGATCTGCAGGTGCGCGATGAGGTGCTCGGCCGCGAAGTACGGCGTGGCGCCGTCGTACCAGCCGAACGCCACGTGCACCTTGAGGTGCGGGTTCGCCCTCATCGCCGCCGACAGCTTGCCCGCGGTCGTGACGTGGCGGCCCTCGAACTCCTTGTACGACCACTGCTCGATGACCCGCGAGAGGACCTCGTACGGCAGGTCGCTGGAGTAGCCCAGCTCGGAGTGCACGTAGTGGTTGAGCGTGGCCGAGTACGGGCCGACGATCGCGTCGATCGACGGGTCCGCGGAGATGCCCTCGCGGCCGTAGTCGGTGTCCCAGCCGGTGAAGCGGGAGTCGATGCGGCCGACGGTCTTGCGGTCGCGGCGCAGCAGCTCGGTGAAGAACCGGATGTGCTCGATGCGCAGGTCGACCGCGTCCACGTACTCCTCGGTCAGGCCGGTGAGCCGCGCCAGCTTCTCGACCGTGGCGGCGCGCTCGGCGTCGGGCAGCCGGTTGCCGCGCGCGAGGGCGTAGGGGTAGTCGCGGACCGCGAACTCCTCGGCCTCGGCGAGCACCTCCTTGAGCGGGCGGTCGCCGTGCAGGCCGTGGTAGTTCGCGATGGCCGCGTACGTGGGCAGGAACAGCGTGTAGGCCAGGTCGTGGCCCTCGTTGAACTCCAGCGTCGCGAAGTCGAGCACCGAGGAGATCAGCATGAGCCCGTTGAGGTACATGCCGTGCTTCTTCTGCAGCTGATCGGCCAGGCCGGCGGCGCGCAGCGTGCCGTACGACTCGCCGCAGAGGAACTTCGGCGACATCCACCGGCCGTTGCGCGAGGTCCACAGGCGGATGAGCTCGGCGATCGAGTCGATGTCGGGCTGGTAGCCGTGGAAGCTGCCCGGCTTCTCGCCCTTGGCCGCCCGCGAGTAGCCGGTCGACACCGGGTCGATGAACACGAGGTCGCTCTCGGCGAGCAGCGTCTCCTCGTTGTCCGCGATCCCGTACGGCGGCGCGGTCAGGTTGCCGACGTCGCCGCTGAGCACCCTGCGGGGCCCGAGGAGCCCCATGTGCAGCCACACGCTGGCGGAACCCGGTCCACCGTTGAACGCGAACGTCACGGGCCGCTTGAGCGGGTCGGCGCCGTCGAGCGTGTACGCGGTCAGGAACACCTCGGCCTTGGGCTTGTGGCCCTCGAACACGCCGTCCTTGAGGACCTCCTCCTTGAGCACGACACGCCCGGTGGTCGCGGTGTAGCTCAGTTCGCGGCCCTTGACGGTGATGCTGTGCTGGGTGGTGACGAGGTCATCGGACGGAGACTCGGGCTTTTCTTCGGTCTTCTCCTCGGACATGGGAGCAACACTACGGAACTCGACGAGCGGATAACGGCCTGCCGAGCGTGCCCCCGCCTGGTGGTGTGGCGCGAGTCGGTCGCCGTCGAGAAGCGGGCCGCGTTCCGCGACCAGGAGTACTGGGGCAAGCCGGTGCCGGGCTTCGGGCCGATGGACGCCTCGCTGCTCATCGTGGGCCTCGCCCCGGCCGCCCACGGCGGCAACCGGACGGGCCGGATGTTCACCGGCGACCCGTCCGGCGACTTCCTCTACCGGGCCCTGTACGAGATCGGTCTCGCGTCACAGCCCCGGGCGTGGTCGCGGGACGACGGCATGGAGCTGTACGGCGTGCGGATGGCCTCGCCCGTGCGGTGCGCGCCGCCGGACAACAAGCCGACGGCCGAGGAACGCGACAGGTGCTCGCCGTTCCTGCAGGAAGAGATCGCGCTGATGCCGAACCTGCGGTCCGTAGTGGTGCTGGGCGGGTTCGGCTGGAAGGCGTTCCTGCCGCTGCTGGGGCCGGAGCGGCCGAAGTTCGGGCACGGCGTCGAGGTGGAGATGGGCGGGCTGCGCGTGTTCGGCTGCTACCACGTGTCGCCGCACAACACCTACACCGGCAGGCTGACCCAGGAGATGCTGCAGGACGTCCTGCGACGGGCCGTCAGCCCTGCCTAGGATGCGCGCCGTGGAGTTCTGGGACACCGGCACCTACGGCGTGCAGCCGCCGCTCACGTCCGCAACCGTCGCCGCTGCGGAGAAGGTGCTCGGGGTGCGGCTGCCCGAGGCGCTGCTGGAGCTGCTGCGGGTGCAGAACGGCGGCACGGTGGTCTCCGGGCGATCCGCGTTCCCCACGACGTCAGCGACCTCCTGGGCGCCCGACCACGTGCCGTTCGACTCCGTGCTGGGGATCGGGCCCGAGGGGAACGCGCTGACGTTGCTGGACACGCCCTACCTGGTCGAGGAGTGGGGCCTGCCGTCGCCCGTCGTGCTGCTGACGGGGGACGGCCACTGGTGGATCGCCCTGGACTACCGGGAGTGCGGGCCCGAGGGGGAGCCGTCGGTGGTGTGGCTCGACGCGGACGACGAGTCGGAGCTGGCGTTGGCGCCCGACCTGCGGACGTTCCTCGACGGGCTGGTGCCGGCGGAGCGGTTCGAATAGCCGCGGACGAGCTGCCAGAAGGCTGAGTTTCACCCGGACGTGCTGATGTATCCGCTACCACCACGCTGTTCCGCAAACTAAGATGTTCCATGTGTCGCGGAACGGTAAGGAACGTGGAACGACCGAGGTAGAGCTCGTCATGGCGGCCTTCGAGGCCATCCGGGTCGTATTGCCGTCGACCTGGACCATCGAACTCAGCAGGCTGGTGGCGTTGGATGCGGCCGGCAACCACAAGCCGGACGGCGCGTTCGTGATCACTGCTCCGGATGGATCCGAGACCACGGTGCTGCTCGAGTGCAAGGGCGTCATCGTGCCGAGGGACGTTGCCAGGGTCGCGCAGCAGCTGGAGCGGTATGCAGAGGCGGCGAAATCGCAGGGCATCACAATCGGTGGATTGGTCGTGGCCGCTCCGTTCCTGTCCCCGACGACTCGTGCGCAGATGGAACAGCACCACCTCATGGGCTGGTTCGATCTCACGGGGAACCTGCGGCTGAGAGTCGAAAAGCCCGCTGTCTTCCTCGATCGTGCGGGGGCGAGTCGGAGCGGCTTCAGGGATCCGGCCGATCGGTTGCTCAGGTCGTTGAAGGGACCGGCGGCGGCCAAGGTCGTCCTGGAACTGTGCGAAGTCCCGGTTCCCGTCGGAGTGCGCGACCTCGCGGGGAAAGCACGGGTCGGCGTCGGAACGAGTGCCCGAGTGCTCGAGCTGCTCGACCGGGAGGCCGTCATCACGAGGGACGGGGACGGAGCGGTGACCTCCGTGCGCAAGCAGGCGCTGGTCGAGCGCTGGGCTCAGGACTACAAGGTCATGGCGTCCAACGAGGTCATCACCACCCTGGATCCACGTGGCCTCGACCACGCCTTGTCGACGTTGCGCACTGCGGACTCGCGGGTCGCGTTGACGGGATCCGCCGCGGCGCGGGCCTACCTGCCGGTGGGACTGGTGGCAGTGGCGCCGTTGCTCTCGCTGAGCCTGTACGCCGAAGATCCGATCGGGATCATGGGCCTGTTGGGGCTTCGGCCAGTCGAGCGGGGCGTGAACGTGCTCGTGATGCGGCCGTATGACGAGGTCGTCTTCGCGAAATCGCGCAACGTCGACGGGCTCGACTACACCGCTCCGGCGCAAGCGGTGGCAGACCTGGTCACTGGACCAGGTCGTTCGACGGAAGAAGCCGAGCAGTTGCTCGCCGTGCTCGGCGACACCGAAGCAGGATGGAACGAATGATCTCACCGGAGTACGTCCAGGCGCGCACCGTGTTGCTGGACGCCCTCGAGGGTTTGGGAGCTCACCGGGACGCGCTCGTCCTCGTCGGCGCACAGGCGGTGTACCTGCACTCCGGTTCCGCCGACTTCGCGACCGCACCGACGACGACGGACGCGGACCTCGCGCTCATCCCCGGAAAGCTGGCGCACGAACCTTCCGTCGTGGATGCGATGCGTGCGGCGGGGTTCGTCCCGGGCAACCAGCCGGGGAGTTGGTTGGGCCGAGGTGGAATCGCGGTCGATCTGATGGCACCCGAGAGGTTGTGCGGCGGCAGTCCGAAACACCGCTCCGCGCGCCTTCAACCGCCGCACGACGACAAGCTGACCGCTCGCAGGACAGCGGGGCTGGAGGCGGCGGTGGTGGACAACGACGTCCGAGTCGTCGCCGCGTTGGACGCCGTGGACTTGCGATCATTCGAGATCAAGGTCGCCGGACCTGGCGCACTCGTCGTCTCCAAGGTCATCAAGATCGCCGAGAGGCGGGAACAGCCCCACCGGTTGAAGCCGAAGGACGCGTTGGACGTGCTTCGCCTGCTCCGAGCTGTGCCCGACTTCACCGGGTTGGCACAGCGCTTGCGCGGCCTGGCGTCGAACGAGTTGTCCCGCGCGGTGACCGAGAAGGCACTCGTTGAGCTGCGCGAGCTGGCGGCAGAGACGGACGACCTCCTGCCATCGCTCGCCGCGGAGGCCGAGTCCGTGTTCGGGGACCCCGACCAGATCAAGTTGTCGATGGTCCTCTTGGCCGACGACCTGCTGCGGGAACTCGACGGGCTGGTGCCGGCGGAGCGGTTCGAATAGCGATACCCGCGAGTTCGCCAAAGGATCGTCCCGCTCCGCCCGAACCGTGTAAGGCTGCACGGCATGAAGTGGTGGCGCGCGGGAGCGGCGGTGGCGGCGTTGCTGATCGTCGTCGTCGCGGCCAGCGGCGCGTCGCCGATCACGCTGGTCAACCGCCTCGACGACCGCCCGCCGCCGCAGAACCGCGAACCGGGTGTCGACCTCACGCTGCCGCAGGACCTGCCGGACGTCATCGCCGTGCCGTTCACGGTGTTGCTGCTGGTCCTCGTCGGGCTCGTCCTGTTCGGACTGGTCGGCATCGTCCTCGCCATCGAGCTGCCCCGCTGGCGGCGCCGCCGGGGCAGTCGCGGCATCGAGGTCGAGGGCCACGACGCCGAACCGGCGCCCGTGATCCGGCGCGTCGAGAAGGCGCTGCAGGAGTTCACCGCCCACCCGCGACGGCCGCCGCGGGACGCCGTGATCGCCGCCTGGCTCGCGCTGGAGTCGACCGAGCCGAGGAAACCGCACCAGACGCCCACCGAGTTCACGAACGGGCTGGGCGTCGACGCCAACGTCCTGAGGGACCTCTACCAGCGCGCCCGGTTCGGGCACGAGGACGTGACGCGCGACCAGGCCGAAGAGGCACAGCAGGAACTCAGCCGCATCATCCGGGAGCTCACGTGAGAACCGTGCTGGCACTGGTGGTCGGGACGGTCATCGGCGTGGTCGTGTGGTGGCTCGGCGCGTCACCGGCGTGGGCCGCGGCGCTGGCCGTGCCGCCCACCGCGTTCGCGCTGCTGGTCAGCAGGCTGCCGCGGGCCACGGACATCGTCTGGAGCGCCGACCCGCCGCCGCCCGGTTCGATCAGCTCCGCGCACGCCAGCACGCTCGCGAGCCGGTTGCAGGAGGCGGCGGAGAACCCGAGGCGCTACCAGGAGCGGTTCCGCGCCCGGCTCGCACGACTCGGGATCGACGCGGCCGAGATGCCGGATCCGAAGGACCTCGCGGAAAGGCTCAGGAGGGTCGAGTGACCATCGAACTGGAGGCGAAAGCCGTCCTCGACGCGATCGGCGAGGTCGTCGTCGGGCGCACGCGGACGGTGCGGCTCGCGCTCGCCGCCGTGCTGGCGGGCGGGCACGTGCTGCTGGAGGACGTGCCGGGCCTGGGCAAGACGCTGATCGCGCGGTCGCTCGCGCAGGCGTTGAGCCTGGAGTTCCGCCGCCTGCAGTGCACGCCGGACCTGCTGCCCGCGGACGTCACCGGGTCGTTCCTCTACGACCCCGGCAGCCGCGAGTTCGAGTTCCACCAGGGGCCCGTGTTCACCGGGCTGCTGCTCGCCGACGAGATCAACCGCACGCCGCCCAAGACCCAGTCGGCGCTGCTGGAGGCCATGCAGGAGCGGCAGGTCACGGTCGAGGGACGCACGTTCGGGCTGCCGCGGCCGTTCCACGTGCTGGCGACCTCGAACCCCGTCGAGTACGAGGGCACCTACCCGTTGCCCGAGGCGCAGCTCGACCGGTTCCTGGTGCGGCTCGACATCGGCTACCCGCCCCCGGACGAGGAGGTCGAGGTCCTGCGCCGGCGGATCGCGCGGCAGCGCGAGGACGCCGAGGTGCCGCCGGTGTTCGCTCAGGGGCGTCTCGCCGAGCTCCAGGCCGAGCTCGAACAGACCACAGTGGACGACGATCTCCTGCGGTACTGCGTGGATCTCGCCGTGGCGACGCGGAGGCACCCGTCCGTCGAGGTCGGTGCGTCACCGCGCGGCGCCCAGGCGCTCGTGCTCGTCGCCCGCGCTCTGGCCACTTTGGACGGACGGGCGTACGTCACGCCCGAGGACGTCAAGGAGTGCGCGGTCGCCGCTCTCGCGCACCGGCTCGTGATGAAGCCCGAGACGTGGACGTCCGGCGTGAACGGTGTCCAGGTCGTCACCGAGCTGCTCGGCAAGGTCCCGGGCCCACCCAGCGCATGAGCAGGGCCGACAAGATCCGGGAGGCCTTCGCCCAGTCGCACGGCGCGCACTGGCACCCCACCGACGCCTACTCGCGCGCGGTCTGGCTCGGCGTCGGGCTCGTCGCCGCCGGGCTGTTCCTGCACCAGGTGGAGCTGGTGCTGTTCGGCGTGCCGCTGGTGCTGTCCGTGCTGCTCAGCCACAAGCCGAAGGGCACTCCGACGGTCAGCGTCCGGCCGGTGCCGCGCGGCGCGGGCGCCGGAGTGGTGCACACCGTCGCGCACGTCGACGGCGCGGACGCCGAGATCGCGGTGGTCAAGCTGCCCGGCGGGGTGAGGGCCGTCCCCGCGCACTCGCCG
Organism: Lentzea sp.; assembly: GCF_036380075.1. Taxonomy (NCBI): domain Bacteria; kingdom Bacillati; phylum Actinomycetota; class Actinomycetes; order Pseudonocardiales; family Pseudonocardiaceae; genus Lentzea; species Lentzea sp. The sequence continues at coordinate 14,864 of NZ_DASVFL010000342.1, forward strand.
GACCTGCCCGTGGAGATCCGGCGCGACGCGTGGGGACCCGGCGTCGACCTGCGCCTCGACCACCTCTTCGCCGGACCTGACGGCATGCACGTCTACGGGCCGATCGTCGGCACCGAGCACGTCCGCACGATCCTGCCGCCGGTCGAGCACCACCCGTCCGGCCCGCTGCCGCCGCGGCCCGCGGGCCTGGTCGGCGTCCACCGGTCGCCGCGGGCGGGCGACTCGACGGAGCTGCGCGACATCCGCGCGTTCCAGCCGGGGGACCGGCTCAAGCGCATCGACTGGCGCGTCACCACCCGCACCGGCACGGTCCACGTCCGCGAACGGCACGCCGAGGCCGACGCGGAGGTCGTCCTGGCGCTCGACACGCGCCAGGACGTCGGTCCGGCCGTCGCGGACTGGTCGTCACCCCATTACGGCGCCACGACGCGTCCTGACGGCAGCTTGGACCGCGCGGTGCGCCGTGCCGCGTCGATGGCCGCCGGATACCTGCGGCAGGGCGACCGGGTGGCGTTGACGGACCTCGGCCGGCCGCAGCTCAACGTCCGGGCCGGGGTGGGGCGGCGGCACCTGATGCGGATCCGCACACAGCTCGTCGTGTGCGTGCAGGCCGCCGGGTGGGCGTCACGGGTGGCGTTGCGCAAGCTGCCGCACGGGTCCGTCGTCGTGCTGCTGTCGCCGTTCCTGGACGACGAGATCGCCGAGCTGGCCGTGCAGACCCGCAAGCACGGCCACGTCGTCCTGGCGATTGACACGCTGCCGTCGCCGCTGCTGCCCGACCCGGAGGCGCCGTGGGGCGAGGTGGCCGCCGAGATGATCGCGGCGGAGCACCGGCTGAGGCTGCGGCGCATGGCCGAGCACGGGGTGCGGGTGACGTCCGAATGCTGACGAGACTGGCGATCGTGCTCGCCGCGCTGCCCGTGGCGGTGATCCTGCACCTGGAGGCCGACTCGATTGCTCCAGTGGTGATCGTCGCGGCGCTGACGGTCGTGACGGTGCTGATGCCGGGGAGCGCCGGAGCGGCGTTGCTCATCGGGTACGCGGCGCTCGCGATGGCGTTCGGCGAAGGGCACCCGCTGAGGCTCGGTGTTCTGTTGTTGATCCCCGCGTTACACCTCATTCACGTGACTTCCGCCATCGCCGCGGTCGTTCCGGTGAAAACGAAGATCGAGCCCGCTGCGCTGAAAGCACCGGCCCGCCGGTTCGCCATTGTCCAATTGATCTCGTTCGGCTTCGCGGCGTTCGCCGCGTTCATCCCGTCGGGTGCCGCGATCGGGCTCGTGGAGCTCCTCGGACTGGGTGCTCTGACGGTCCTCACCGGGGTCGTCGCGCTGAGGATCTGAATCGGTCCTCTCAGCGAGAACACCTCAACTTCCGCTCAACTCCCAGGTCAGCCCCGATCGTGTCCCGCATCACCTGGCGACGGTAGTCACAACAGCCCCTCCGGACGCGCGAAAAAGGGGGTCGTGGTGCCACCATGTGTGTATGGCTGCTGTGAAGTCGCAACCCACGCGAATCGTCATTGTCGGCGGTGGGTACGTCGGTATGTACACGGCTCTCGGACTGCAGAAGAAACTGCGTTCCGGTGAGGCTTCCGTGACGGTGATCGACCCGCAGCCGCACATGACCTACCAGCCCTTCCTGCCCGAGGCGGCGGCCGGCTCGATCGAGCCGCGCCACGTCGTCGCCCCCCTGCGCAAGGTGCTCAAGCGCTGCCACGTCGTCACCGGCCGCGTCACCAGGATCGAGCACGCGCGCAAGATCGTGACCGCCGAGCTGTCGGACGGCCACGTCGAGGAGATCGAGTACGACGTGCTCGTCTCCGCGCTGGGTGCGATCTCCCGCACGCTCCCGATCCCCGGCCTGGCCGAGGTCGGCATCGGCATGAAGACGATCGGCGAGGCGATCTACGTCCGCAACCACGTGCTGTCGCGCCTGGACCAGGCCGCGAGCACGAACAACGCGGACCTGCGCAAGAAGCTGCTCAGCTTCGTCGTGATCGGTGGCGGCTTCGCGGGCATCGAGACGCTCGCCGAGCTCGAGGACATGACGCGGTATGCGCTCAAGTACTACGAGGGCATCAAGCCCGAGGAGATGAACTGGGTCCTCGTCGAGGCGATGGGCCGGATCATGCCCGAGGTGTCCGCCAAGCTCGGCGCGTGGACCGTCGAGGCGCTGGAGAAGCGCGGCATCAAGATCTACCTCGACACCCGCGTGAAGTCGCTCGAGGGTGGCCACGTCATCCTCGACGACGGCACCGAGTTCGACTCCGACACCATCATCTGGACCGCCGGCATGAAGGCGAACCCGGTGCTGCGCAACACGGACCTCCCGCTCGACGAGCGCGGCCGCGTCCGGTGCACCGCCGCCATGCAGGTCCAGGGCCTCGACGGCGTGTGGGCCGCCGGTGACTGCTCCGCGGTGCCGGACCTCTCGCGCACCGACGAGGACCCGACGGCGACGTGCGTGCCGAACGCGCAGCACGCCATCCGCCAGTCGAAGCTGCTGTCCAAGAACATCGTCGCGTCGCTGCGCGGCCAGAAGCCGAAGGACTACTTCCACAAGTACCTCGGCTCGGTCGCGGGCCTTGGCCTCTACAAGGGCGTCGCGGACGTGTTCGGCCTGCGCTTCAAGGGCGTGCCGGCGTGGTTCATGCACCGCAGCTACCACGTGGCGTTCATGCCGACCGTCAACCGCAAGCTGCGCGTGCTGATGGACTGGACGCAGGCGCTGTTCTACGGCCGCGAGGTCGTGGCGCTCGGCCAGATCAACGACCCGAAGTCGGACTTCGACCGCGCGGTGCAGTCCTGACCGCTTCCGCGAGTGACGTCCGCTTTCACTCTCTGTGAGTGACGAAGTGCCCCGAATGAGACCTCATTCGGGGCACTTTTCTGCTCCTCAGGCGGAACTTGAGCCCCCGTTCGGCGTAAGCTTCGAGGGCTGCCTTGACATTGCGTTACGTGTTTCGGAGACTACGGCTGGTGCATCACCTGAATGCGTGATTCGCCATGTGGGGAGAGAGGTGAACCCGATGTCTCTCGAGGAGCTGGCCGCACAGCTTCGTCGCGGTGAGATCGAGGACCCCGCGTTGGCGCAGTACGCCGCGGAGTACGCGCAGGCGGGGCAGAGTTTCCGCAGCAAGAAGGACGATTGAGGTCAGCTGACGGGCGGGTGCCGGGTGCCCCGTCCGAGGCTGCTCGACCCCTGCTCCTGCAGGGGCAGGACTACCTCTTCCGCTCACCGCCCAAGTGCCTGGACTTCCAGGAACAGGTCCACCGCCTCGGCATGGTCGACGAGGGCGACGGCAACCCGCAACCCTGCGTGCTCGTCCTGGCCCGCGCCGCCGACATGGAGATGAACGAGCTCTCCATCGCACTGGCCGAGCGCGGCATCCGGATGGCCCGCATCGACGCCGACCGCTGCGTGGACCTGCCGCTGTCGGTCTACACCGACCAGCCGCTGGTCGAGCTCGACCGCTGGCTCCTGCGCCCCCTGCTGGTGTGGCGCCGCCACTTCGAGCTCTCCGCCGTCCCCGTCGAACCCGGAACCCTGGCCGGCGCCTACGCCGTCGACCAGTGGGCCTCAGTGGCCAACTGGCTGTCCTCCCGCTCCGACTGGGCCCACGTGAACCCGTCGCGCTTCTCGACGCACCTGGACCGCCTGACACAGCTTTCCGACGCCGCCGCGTTCGGTCTGAGGATCCCCCGCACCGCCGTGACGACCCGGCCGGGCCGAACCCGCCCCGGCGGCGGCCGCTGCATCGTGAAGACGGCAGGCCGCCACCTCCTGGAACCACGACCGGGCGTCCAGCACGGCCTCTTCCCGCGCCCGCTGGAGACCTCCCGAGCCTCGGACGCCCCGGAGCCGGCGCCGGTGATCGTGCAGGAGTACGTCCCGTCCGACACGGAGCTGCGCGTGTTCGTCGTGGGCGAGCATTGCATCGCCTACCAGGTCGACAAGCTCGACCCGGCGCAACTCTGGGTGGATCCCGACGCGGTCCGCGTCACGCCCACCCAGGTCCCGACGTCCCTCTCGGACCGGCTGCTGGCCCTGGCCCGCCACTGGCGGGTGCAGGTGGCGGCGTTCGACCTGCTCGTGACCGGCTCCGAGCACGTGTTCCTGGAGATCAACGTGAACTGCGACTGGCGCTGGTTCGAGCACCGCGCGGGCGACAACTCTGTCTCCACGGCCGTGCACGACTGGGTGGCGCTGCGCTTCAAGGAGCTGCTCGGAGCGGGGAGGACACGGTGACGTTCGGGTCCGTTCGACGCTTACCCGGATGCTCGCTCCAGTCCAATTCGCTGGGCCGCTCGGGCGAGAAACGACCATCCGCTCACACAAGCTGACGATCAAGCCCTAGGCTCACCGCGCCCCCGTAGCCCAATCGGTAGAGGCAGGTCCCTTAAAAGGATCACAGTACGGGTTCGAATCCCGTCGGGGGTACCAACTGGATCCGCACAAGGATCGGGTACCTGACCAGGCGTTTCACTCTCTGCGGCCACTGCTTCGGCAATCCGTTCGGCCGTATTGGCTACCTCCGAAAGATGCTGGGAGGGGAGTCGGAGAGTAACCAGAAGTTGATCATGGTCATCGTTCAGGCGGACGCCGAGCTGGGTGATCTTGAACAGTCGCCGTAGCAGCAGGTCAGGTGCCTTGCTCAGGTTCGCGACCAGGTACGGAAGGGCGTCGAGCAGGGCGATGTCCTCGGGTTTCGGCCCGGTTGGCACTGGTGTACCAATCACTGTGTCTTTCGTCACCAGCGTCCGCCGCTATTCGTCCAGTTCGTTGTAGGTCTGCCGCAGCCCACGGCTGAACGCGTCGTCGCCGTCCTGCGCCTGGCGGAGGATCGCAGCCTGCCGCCGTTCGATGTCGGCGAGCGCTCGCTCGACCCGCTCTGCTTCAGCGCGCTGCTGTTCGGCTTCACGGTCGTCGACGGCCGCTAGATCGGCTTCGAGCAGGGCGCGCCGCTCCGGACCGAACACGCGATCCGTGAAGAAGGCCGTAATGCCCTCCATGATCGCGTCCTCGCGGACATAGACCACCTCGGCATGGTCGGAGTACTTGTCGGGCCGTCCGCGGTTGTTGCTGCGCGCTGAGCACATGTAGTAGACGCGCTTGTTGCGGAAGCTGCCGTACATCCGCCGGCCACACGCGTCGAACACCATGCCGCGCAGCAGGTACGTACGCGTGGCCGTGCAGTGCACGCTCGCATCGTCGTCGCGTGAGCCCTGCCTCGCCCGCCGCTTTGCGGCCATCTCGTCGAACATCCACTTCGGAATCAGCGGCTCGTGCACAGGCTCGGGCGACCAAACCCACAGAACCGGCGAGTTGACCTTCCCGCGCTTCGACCACGTGGCCCGCCGGTTGAACACCTGAAACCCGGTGTACTTCGGGTTCCGCAGGAGGTCGCAGACACTGGACTTGCTCCAAGCGCCTCGCGCCCGCGCCTTTCTGGGCGGTTGAGGTGGCGGGTATTTGGCCAGGTCGGCGTTGAGCAGATCGGCAATCGTGCCGTAGCCCAGGCCCTGGTGGTGACGCCACATCGCGATCTGGGTGACGGCCTCGGCCCTGATGCCGTCCGGCTCCAGCCGCGTCTTCGTCTGCCCCTTGGCGGTCTTGGTCGGGTTGGGATGCCGGTAGGTCTTGGCCTTGTATCTGTACGGAGGCTTACCGATGTTCCAGCCCTTACGGACGTGCGTGCACAACCCGCCCCACGACTGCTCCAGCGTGTTGAGCACCTCGTACTCGGCCACGGACTGATTGATCCGCCGCTGCAGGATTCGTTGCGCCCGGCTGCCGGTCAGCGTGATCGGCTTGTTGGAGGTGAACAGCGGGACTTCAACCCACTCCAACTCGCGTTCGATTGAGAGCCCTTCGTACGTGCGCCGAGCCACATAGCAGCAGGTCAGGGGCCTCGCGAAGGTTCGCGGACAGGTGCGGGAACAGGTTAGGCGACGCAGCGTCTCCGGCTGCCTGCCACACGCGTCCGGCGTGCCGGTTATGTGGCATCGTCACAGTTTGGGCGTCTTCTTGGTCAGCTTGATGAACCAGGCTGCGGCCGCTCCGCACGCAGAGGCGACGCCGACACCGGTAGCGGAGGCCCACGATCCGCTGCTTGCCCATGCAATCAGCCCAAGACCACCGCCCGCCAACAGGATCCACGGCACTGGGAACCACTGCGCCCGCCGGGCCAGCACCAGGTAGCGCTTCAAGCGCTCGTCCGACTCGGTCGCCTGGGAGAGCTGACGGTCCAACAGGTCCAGCAGATCCGCGGGCACGATGTCGGCGCGCGGGGTGACCGTCTCCACGACCGGTGCCGGCTCGATGTCGGCGACCATCCTCCTCCGGCTCAACATCCACCACGTCACTGACAGGCCGAGCACCGCGGCGACCAACCCACCGAACGGCGTTCCGTTACCCATGACCACCCCTCTCGAACACTGCTCGTACACCGTCGATTGTGGTCACCTTTGATGTTGAACTTCTTGCTAGCGCTGGGGGGAACGGACCCGACTTCAGGACTATCTCCTAGCGCTGCGCGTAACCCCAGCGCTAGGGCTGACGACAAAGCACCCGGCGATCGACGATCACTGCACAACGCAGGACCGATTGCACGGGAGGTGAACGATCGTGGTGCTGACCGCGTGGTTGTCGCGCCGCGAGTCCCGGGCGGCTCCGCAGCGACGGAACCTCATGCTGAGGGTCGTCGGCGTCGATCCGAAGTTGTTGACCGGCGACGACAACCCCTCGGGCCCCGCGGATCGCACCCGGTACACCGTCATGGGGATGTCGGTCTGCGTGACGGCGATCTTCTCGGGGTGTGCGCTGGTCATCGCGCTCACGTTGGCGACCGGCAGGTTCAACGCGGTCTACCCGGTGCTCGGGTTGATCTGGGCCCTGTTCATCTTCAACGTCGACCGATGGGTAGTCAGTTCCGTCGACTACGGTCGGCTTGACGAGTCCGGTTCGCCACGTTGGAACGCGGTCTTCGGCGTGAGTCGCCGGGTGGCGCTGCTCGTCGTCCGCCTCTCGATCGCGGTGCTGATCGGGGTGTCCATCTCGGAACCCGTGATCATGCTCGTCTTCAGTCACGAACTGGAGGCGAAGTTTGACGACGGGCACGCTCGCCGGACCAGGGAGATCACCGACGAGGTCAACGCCGACCCGTACTGGGCAACTCTCTACGCGAACGAGTACAGCCGCTTGGAGGTTGCGAAGAAAGAGGTCTCCGACGCGGCAACGGCCGTCGCCCAGGCGAACTCGGCACTTGACGCGGAGCAGGGAGGGTGGGCCGGCACCGGGCAGATCGGGTTCGGCGACCGCACCAACGAGCGCCGCGGCGATCTCAAGAGAGCCCAGGAAAGGTACGACAAGGCCGTCACGGATCGCGCGAAGGCACAGTTCGACTACGACATCGCGAAGGTGTCCTCCGACGAGAAGCGCGCCGGCGAACTGACTCGCAGGCTCGACGATCTGAACCGGCCCCACGGCATCGGCGACCGTGAACGCGCTCTGGCCGAATTGGCGCGGCAGGATCCGTCGGTCCGCGTCATGCAGAACGTCATGCGCGGCTTGATCCTGCTCGTGGACCTCGCCCCGCTACTGCTCAAGCTGACCTCGCCGCGGTCACCGCACGAGCGCAACCTGAAGGCGCGGGTGCGTGACCAGCTCGTCCGGCACGATCGCCGTCTCGCGCTGGCCGCGGACGAGGAAGACCAGAAGGACCGGTACCGCCACGACCGCTCGGTCGCCCACGACAAGGTCGTGGTCGACAACCAGTTCCGGATCGAGGGGGAGCGGGAGGCACGCGACACCGACTTCGAGATCCGAAGCCTCGTCGCGAGCCATGCCGAACGCGTCCGCGGCAGTGGTCTGGATGCCGTCGACGACGTCGGCTTTCATCACTCAAGCCAACCGGAAGCCTCGCCGTCGGGAGGCCCGTCGACAATTGATCCCCAGGAGAGCGCGGTCTGGGACCGGGCGGCCACCGGTCCCGTCGTGGACCAGCAGTGGCAGCTCCTCTGGCACATCGAGAACGCTGACCTGGCACTAGCCTGGCGCACTCCGTACCTCGCTCGGCACGTCTCCGACACTTCGGCCACGCCCGAGCTCGTCGCGGTGAAGCGCGTCGACCTGCCCGAGCGACGCCGGAGCAGCACTGGGTGGCGTGAGGTGAACTCGCTGCCGTCGGACGGCACCGAGATAAGCCCGTACGTCACCCGCGTGCTGCACGCGGGCTACGACCCGAAGTTCGGCTGGTTCGTCGTCACTCCTTTCTATGCCAACGGAACGGTGCAGAAGCTGATGGACGAGGCGACGGACGTCCTCACCCTCTCGCGGGCGTTGACGATCACCGAGCAACTATTGCGGGGGCTGTTGGCCGCCTTCACCCACGACGGCAAGAACCTCGTGCACTTCGACATAAAGCCGTCGAACATCGCATTCGACGACGCTGGTCAGGTTCGGATCATCGACTGGGGGCTGGCCGAAGCGATCGACCGGGACCACAGCGCCACTCTCGACGGCGCGCACGGGTTCTCCCTCTGGTACGCCCCGCCTGAGCAGATCAACGCCAAACCGGGTGGCAACTCAAACTGGGTTTCCCCGCTGTGCGACATCCGCGCGGTCGGCGCCGTTCTCTACGCCATGATTACCGGACAGCCGCCTCTCAAACTCGAGGCGAAGTGGGCGGGCCTGCTCGACGACGAGGGCGTCAAACCCGGTTCTGACAACGAACTGGCCAGCCTCATCACCGGCGCGAAACCCGTTCCGCTGAGCGACTTCTTCGCCGTCAACGGCTTGGACACCGATGCCCTTGCACCGCTGTCGCAGCTGCTCGGCCAATGGCTGCACCCGCGCGCCACGCGTCGCGTCGGACGAGAGGGTGATGAGCCGGTGCATGAGTCTGCGCTGCGTGAGCTGGCCGCCGTCGTGGAGGGGCTGCGCCGGGCTGACGTGGTGCACATGGAGGTCGGCGCCCACGCCCTGCCAAACGTGCCTGCTCCTCGCCCGATGGCGATGGGTGACGCCCCGAACGCGGACTTCGATTTCGGGCGGAACGCTGCGACGGCGATCGAATCGTTGCCGAAGGAGGGTTTTTGATCATGAAGGAAGTTGTGGGGTTCTTGCTGCTCCTCCTTCTCGTTCTGGCGGTGAACATGATGATCGTCCGGCGTCTGGTGCCCTTCCTGGTCGAGCGCTACCTGGCCCGCAGGCCAGCCGAACCGTGCCGGTGTGGCCATACGGTGGTGAGCGAGGAGCACGAGGGCGTACAGCGATCCGGACGCGAGGTCGTCGAAGTCCGCACCGGCCATGAGCCGCCCACCGTCATGATCGACACTCCTCCGGTCGAGCCACGGCTCCTGAAGTGCAAGCCTGTCGAACCGACACGTGCGGAGCTGTCGCGCGAGGTCGTGCTGTTCGACCAGGCCGGTCCTCCCGACCTGGTTCAGCGGGCCGAGCGCCCGCCCACCGCGTCGCTGCGTTCCACGACGGGGCCGCTCGTCGACGTTCTTCTCACCAAGGACGTCGTGGAGGTCGGCCGCTCGCCCGAAAGCGATGTGCTGGTGGACGCGACTACGGTGAGCCGTCGGCACTTTACGCTGCTCTACCGGGACGGCCGATGGCATCTCCGCAGCCGTGAGACGGGTAACGGCACGTTCGTCAACGGGGTGTCCGCCGCCCCAGGCGCCGCGGTGGCGCTGGAATCCGGTGACCGGATCGGGATCGGCCGGGAGGTTGTGCTGGTGTTGCGGACTCCGCAGGGAGCGGTCGAGAAACTCGTTCTGTCGGCCGCCGCGGCGAGCCACCGCGGCGAGCGAGAGCACAATGAGGACAACTACTTCACGAGCAGCGCGTTCGTTACGGTCGCCGATGGCGTCGGCGGACGCCCGGACGGCGAGGTCGCGTCCCGGCTCGCGGTGGAGATGGCCGCCGACATGAAGGATCAGCTCGCACCCGCGGAGATGGTCGCGGTGATTGACGGCGCCATCAAGGACCGCAGCGGCGGCAACAGCATGGCAACCACGTTCGACGGCGCTCAGCTGTGCAAGGTCGATGGCCGGTACATCAT
>NZ_DASVFL010000343.1:0-2949 GCF_036380075.1 Lentzea sp.
GACACGCTTTTCGTCGGCTTGACCTGACCCCTCGGGTGTGGCTGCCTCGAGCACTGCTCGTGACGGGACCACCCCACGGGATCGCGACCAACGCACGCAACAGCAAGCCGCCCAACGCAACAGGCGTGCCATCTACCTACGCACGGCGCCGGCCCGGTCCTTGATCAGTTGGCGGGGTCCGGGGCGGAGCCCCGCGCCTGAAACAGGAACAAGACCACCCAAACCGCAACCACCAACCCACCCCACCCCAACCCAATCCACCTACACACCCCGGCGCCGAGAAGGAATAGCCGTCAAAAGCGTGAACAAGGCAGCAGCCCCCTGCCCCAACAACAAGAAATCCCTCAAAGCGGACGACATCTCCACCCGAACCTCAGCCCGGTCCCCGGGCAACGGCACCCCCACCAAATGCCCCCAAACCCGGACCACAGGCACCTCGACGGAGTCCACGAACACCCGCCACCCCGGCTCGTCCTCAGCCGCGAGAACGAGCACCCGCCCCTCCCCACCAGGCGAAACCCGAACAGCCACGTCAGGCAGCGACACGTTCACGGGAGCAACCCCGTCAGCAGCGAGGACAGCAGGCGGATCCCCACCGGTCCGAGCCCGCCGAGCCAGATCAGGCGCCAGCAAAACCCCGGTATCGGCAATAAACCGCAATCGAAGCACGGGCCGCCCATCAGAAGCCCCAGGCGCATCGGACACCAGTTCCCCAGCCGCAGCCCGAACCCGAGCAGCAACCTCACCGGAGGGCAAAACGACAAACACCACCCCGGACGAAGCAGCCTGAGCCAAAGCCGTTTTCACCACTTCGGGCGACCCGTCGAGCAACGACGAGTTCCACCGCCGCAACCGGCCAGGCGACGACACGGTGGGCACCAGGTCGTCGTCCCCGAAAGCGGGCAGCCGCCCGGCCACCTGCCGCACGGTCGGTCCGACAATCAGCACCGACCGCCCGCTGCGCTCCAGCTCCGCGGTCAGCGACGGTCCCAGCAGGACTCCGCCGCCGGTCTTCAGCGGCCCGGACCGCAGGTCGAGGAACCCGGCCACGGTCAGGCTGGCCAGCGTCACGACGCCGACGAGGTAGACGGCCCGCCGCACGCGGGCCTGGGCCGCGATCCCCGGCGCCACCCCGCGCTGGCAGGCCGCGAGCACCACCCAGACGAGTCCCCAGGCCAGCACCACCAGCGGCGCGCCCGGCCAGGCGCCGACCGCGGACACGGCGGCCAGTGCCCCGACGGCCAGCACGACCACCAGGACACCGGGCAGCATCGAGGCGTTCGGCCGCAGCACGGCGGCGGCGAACCCGGCCGCCGCGAACACCGAGCACACGATCAGGTTCGGCGGCGGTGAGGCGAAGGCGGCGCCCAGCCCGTTGAGGACCATCTCCGGGTGCTGCAACAGCACCGCGGGCCACGGCAGCAGCAACGCCATCGGCAGCAGCACGATCGCGAACAGCGCGGCGATCCGCCGGGCCCCGCCGGTGACGGCGATGAACCCGGCCAGCGAACCGACGATCACCACGACGTGGGTCAGCGGCGAGAACGCTCCCAGCACCGCGACCCCGAAGGCCGTTCCGGACGCCATCGGCAGCCACGCGTGTGTGGACGACGCGCGCAGAACGGCGTAGATGCCGGCGAACACAAGTGGTGTCACGACGTGCACGACGACGACGTCAAGCCGTCCTTCGGTCACGGCCGTGGTGGCGACCGGGAGCAGTCCGTAGAACGCCGCCACCACCGCGCGCACGGAACGACGGACGCGCAAGCCCCGTGACGCGATGTAGGCCGCCAACGCGGCGAGGGGGATGTCGCCGAGCATGAGCATCGCCACGGCGAACGACGGACCGCCGGGCACCAGACCCAGCACGGCCAGAGCCGCCGGGGCCGGGGCCGCCGTACCGCCGGAGACCGGGTGCCACGACGCGAGGTACGTCGACCACACCTCACCGAGCGACCCGACGGGCAGCAGGCGTCCGCCGGCGAGGTCCAGGCCGAGGCGAGACCAGTTCGAGATCACCGCAACGAGTGACAAGGTCAACACCAGGAGCACCGGCGGCGCGAGCAACAACGACCGCAGCACCCGCGACTGGTCGACCTCGACGAAGATCCGGTCGGCACCGCCGCGGGGTCCCGGCGACGGACGCGGCCGCGGCGTCGGCTTCACCCCGACCGGCAGACCGGCGTCCAGCGAGACGACTACAGGGGGCCGGCGCAGACCGGCGACGCGCGGTCGGCCGCGGGACGCGCCGGCGGGCAGCGCGGACGGGCCGACGAGCGGTGAGTCCACTTCGGACGGATCGAGCCACGTCGAACCGGAATCGGTTGCGGGCAAACGACCCAGCTCGGCGTCGGCCTGCACCCGGCGGCGGATCAGGAAGGTGGCGCCGGCGCGGACGGCGTTGCGGAACCTGGTGAGTCTGCTGGTGAAGAGCCCGGGCACGACGGCGGAGCCGCGGCGCGTGCGGCGTCCTTCGAGCAAACGGCCGCGCGTCAGCAGGTACCGGGCCGCTCCCGCCTCGGCGTGTGCGTCGGCGAAACGCCGGAGGAACAGGAACCCCGCGGCGCGCAGCAGCGACAGGAACACGAGCCGGGGAACGCCGACGACGAACGAGAAACCTGAACAATTGACCAAAAAAGTGCGCATGCCGTGCGCGCGGTCGACGCCGTGAAATGACGGTCCCGGCCGCGCCATGGCCGCGTCCAAACGGCGGGCGCCTTTAGTCGCGGCCCGTGCATGTCGCATGCGTGCGACCGGTACGCACAGGACCAAATGACCCGCGCGATTAGCGCGCCAGCCGAAGTCGAGATCATCGCGCAGCAACGGCATCGCCTCGTCGTAACCGCCGAGCGCGTGCCACACCTCACGTTTGATCAACGAACCGGCCGACGAAACGGCCAGCACCTCGGTGCTTTGCTGGAACGACGCGGAGTGCTCCGCCGACGAAAG
>NZ_DASVFL010000344.1:0-2576 GCF_036380075.1 Lentzea sp.
CGCACGCTGGCGATGACCGAGGCGATGGCGACGAAGATCGTCTCCTATGAGGTGATCACCGTGCACGGCCTTCTGCAGACGGAGGGATACGCCAGGCACCTGTTCGTCGACTCCCAGATCGAAGCACCTGAGGACATCGAGAAGTTCGTTCAGGCGCGCATGGCCCGGCAGGCGATCATGAGGCGTCCCAACCGGCCGGAGTGCGTCTTCTACGTGCACGAGCTGGCGCTGCGGATGGGGGACGCACGATTGCGGGACGAGCAATACCGGCGCCTGCTGTGGAAAACCCATGTCCTCCGGGTTGTGCCGGCGCACGTCCACGCATTCCGGTCCGCGGCCACGCTGTACGAGTTCGGCAAGGTGTCGCCGGTCGTGTACAGCGAGTCCGACACGGCTCAGGTCTACGCGCAGGACAGCACCGCCGTCGCCCGGACCAGGAGGCTCTTCCAGCGGCTGGATGCCGTCGCTCTGAGTGCGGAACAATCGAGGTACAGGCTGGCGGAGTACGTCAGCGGGCTTCGAGAGGATCCTCATGGCGGCGGAACGGGTCTGGCGCAAGAGCAGCTACAGCAGTGGCGGCAGCGGTGAAAGCTGCATCGAGGTGTCGCTGGCCCACGACGCCCTCGTCCGGGACACGAAGAACGCGAGCGGCGACCGGCTCGCGTTCTCCACCCCTGCCTGGCGTGCCCTGCTCAACTGGCTCTGACCACCGAGGTGTTCGCGGTCTCCACCGTCACCCGTACCGACTGCGGCGCCAGCGACTGCAGGTACTGGGCGTGGTCCGACCCGAGCGACTCGCTGAACGCGATGAACCCCAGCCGCGGCAGCTCGAACGCGGTGGTGGCGCAGAACTCCTCCAGCCGGTCGAAGCCGCGCCGGATCCCGGTGGCGTCCAGGCCGAACACAGCGAACGAACCCAGCCTGGAGGCGCCGATGTCGAGCAGGCGCAGGGCGTGCATGGCGTGGGTGAACGCCATCGCGCACACCTCGATGCGGGCGCACGACTCCAGCAGCGTGCGCACCATCGACGGGTGCATCGACTTGCCGTTCGTGCGCAGGACGATGTCGATCCCCGCCGACCGGAACATGCCGACGATCTCGAACAGGCCGGGCACGTCCAGCGGTTCGCCGCCGCCGAGCGTGACGGCTTCGGGTCGCATGGAGATGAGTGCTCGGGCGATGTGCAGCATGCGGTCGTGGCTGAGCCGCGCGTGTGCGACGTCCCAGGTGATGTCCATCGGGCCCCCTTCGGCGGATACCGCCGATCCAACCGAGAACCCTGTCCCCGGCACAGGTGACCGCTGTCCCGAACTAGCGGGGACTTCCGAGCCCGGCCTCTCGCGCGCGCACGATCGCCTGCGCGCGGTCGGCCACCTGGAGCTTCGAGAAGATCGCGGACACCCGGTTGCGCACGGTCTTGCCCGACAGGCTCAGCCGGAGAGCGATCGACGCGTTGTCCATGCCCGACGCCATCAGCTCCAGCACGTCCCGCTCGCGGTCGGTGAGCTGCGGGAAGAGCACGGCCTTCGACGACGAGATCGCGGTGAAGTAGCCCATCATGCGCTGGGCGATGGTGGCGCTGAAGATCGCCTCGCCGGCTCCTATGGCCTGCACGGCCCGCACGATCTCGTCGTCGTCGGTCGTCTTGACCAGGTAGCCGCGGGCGCCGGCCTTCATCGCGGCGAACACCAGCTCGTCGTCCTCGTGCATGGTCAGCACGAGGACTCCGACGGACGGCAGCACTTCCAGGATCCGCTTCGCCGCGTCCACGCCGCCCAGCAACGGCATGTGCAGGTCCATCACGACGACGTCCGGTTCCGCTTCCAGCGCGACCGTGACGGCCGACAGTCCGTCGGCTGCCTCGCCGACGACCGAGAGGCCGTCCTCGCCGTCCAGCAACGCCTTGAGCCCGCGCCGGAACACGGGGTGGTCGTCGGCGATCACAACCCGGGTCACTGTGCCCTCCACTACTGGGCTTCCAACGGGATTCGCGCGACCACACGGGTGCCGTGCGGTTCCGCGGGTCCCACTGTGCACGATCCACCCAGTTCCGCGCAGCGTTCTCGCATGGAGTCCAGCCCGACACCCGGCTTGGAATCGACCGCCACCCCGCAGCCGTCGTCGACGATCTCCACGACCAGGTCGCCGTCGGTGCGGACGCTGATCGAGCACGTCGTGGCGCCGGAGTGCCGGGCGGTGTTGGTCAACGCCTCCGCGACGATCCGGTAGGCCGCGACCTCGACGGCGGCGGAGAGCCCGTCGATCGGCTCGGCCTCGACCTGCACCCGGAGCTCGCCGTTGAAGCGGGCGGCCTCGTCGCGCACGGCCAGCGCCAAGCCCTGGTCGAGGATCGGCGGCCGTAGCCCGTCCACGAGCCGGCGCACCTCGACGGCCGTGGTGTCGACGTCGGTCAGCACGGGGTCCAGCACGTCGCCCAACGACCGGCGCAACGCCTTGAGCTGCAACCGGATGCCGACCAACGCCGGTCCGACGCCGTCGTGCAGGTCGCGGCGCAACCGCAGGCGTTCTTCCTCACGCGCACGCACGAGCCGTTCGCGGGCGAGCTGCAGATCGGC
>NZ_DASVFL010000345.1:0-14116 GCF_036380075.1 Lentzea sp.
GGAATCCGGTACGTCACCGCGAGCCAGGCCTACGCGTCCATCGCGTACGGCTGGGCCATGGAGGACACGACCGGGTTCGCGAAGCTGCTCGCCGACCCCGCCACCGGTCAGCTGATCGGCGCGCACATCATCGGCCCGCAGGCGTCGACGGTGATCCAGCCGCTGATCCAGGCGATGAGCTTCGGGCTCGACGCGAGGACGATGGCGCAGGGCCAGTACTGGATCCACCCGGCCATGCCAGAGCTCGTGGAAAACGCGCTCCTCAACCTCCCGCTGGACTGAAGGCCTTACGGGACAGGGACTTCCGCCGCTCCCGCGCCGGGACGAAATCCAGCACGATGCAGCGATGACCGAGAGAGTCCTCGTCGCCTACACGTCGAGAATCGCCGACACAGATGACATCGCCGAGATCATCGGCACCGAGCTCGCGGGCTGCGGGCTGAGAGCCACCGTGCTCCCGGTTGCGGCGGCCGAGTCGCTGTACGAGTTCGGTGCCGTGATCCTCGGCGACGCCGCCGCACGGGACGCGCACCGCTTCGTGCGGCGGCACAAGGCATCCCTGAAGCACACGCCGCTGTGGCTGTACCACCGCGGCGCTCCGCCCGTGCCCCACGACGTCACGCGCATGGTCCGCAGGCTCGGGGCCGTCGGACCCGTCAGCTTCGGCGGCGCGGCACCGGACCGGGACCGGGCGAAGGCCTGGGCGCGTTACCTCGCCGACCAGCTCGCGGTGCTGCACCGCGGGTTCGTCTCGAACTGACGTCAGGCCTGCTGGATCCGCACGGTGTTGCCGGCCGGGTCGCGGAACACGCAGTTCCGCACACCCCACGGCTGGTCGGCCGGTTCCTGCACGACGTCCGCACCACCCGCCTGCAGCTTGTCGAACACGCCGTCGAGGTCGGGCGTCGACAGGTTGATGAAGGCGTACGAGCCGTTCTCGATCATCTCGGTGATCGCGGTGCGCTGCGCGTCCGTGAGCCCCTCCGCCAGGGCAGGCGGTTCCAGCACGACGGACGAACCCGAACCGGCCGGGGCGACGGTGATCCACCTCATCGTTCCCCGCCCGACGTCGGCCCGGACCTCCCAGCCGAGCAGGTCGCGGTAGAAGCCCAGCGAAGCCTCGGGGTCGGTGTGCGGGAGGAACGTCGCGGCAATGGTGATGTCCATACCGACAACGCTAGGACCAGCGGGAACGCGCCGCTTCTCGATTCCTGACCACTACACGTAGCGCGGGCGCCCGGCGAGGGCGCCGAGCACCGTCAGCGCCGCGAGCAGGACCAGCTGGAGCACCAGCGACACCGTCCACGAGCCCGTGGACTCGCGCAGCACGCCGAACGCGAACGGGCCGGACGCCGCGATCAGGTAGCCGACGCTCTGCGCCATGGCCGAGAGCCTCGCGGTGTCCGAAGTGGACTTGGTGCGCAGCGACATGATCAGCAGGGCCAGCGGGAACATGCCCATGCCGAACCCGATCAGCACCATCCACAGGCCGGGCGCGGCGGCCGGGGCCACCAGCATGCCGGACATGCCCGCGAACGACAGCACGCCGAGCACCAGCACGACGAGGGACTGGCTGGAGAACCGCGCCGCGATCGGCGGCACGAGCAGGCTGACCGGCACGCCGAGCAGCATCGAGACGGCGACCAGCATGCCCGCGGTGTTGCGGTCCACGCCGGCGTCGACGAGCATCGCTGGCAGCCAGCCCATGACGGTGTAGGCGAACAACGACTGCAGGCCGAAGAACACCGTGATCACCCATGCCAGCGGGCTGCGCAGCAACGAGCGCTTCTCCACCGGTGTCACCGACCGCACCACGGACGCCTCGGAACCGTGCCGCGCGCCTGCGAACCACACGATCACCGCGCCGGCCGACAGCAACGCCCACGCGCCGACGGCCAGCCGCCACGAGCCGAGGTAGTCCTCCAGCCGGGGCGTCAGCGCGGCGGCCAGAGCGGCACCGGCGGACAGCGTTCCCGTGTACACGCCGGTGACGAGCCCGACCTTCGTGGGGAAGGAAGCCTTCACCACCACCGGGATCAGCACGTTGGACACCGCGATGCCCGCGCAGGCGACGAAGGTTCCGCCGAGCACGACCCACGGACCGTCGACCACGCGCAGCACCAGGCCGAGCGTGAGCACCCCCAGTGACAGGCCGATGGCGCGGGCCATGCCGAGGCGGCGGCCGAGCCACGGCGCCGCGAACGCCGCGAAGCCGAAGCAGAGCACCGGAACGGCGGTCAGCGCGCTGGTCCAAGCGGCGGAAACGCCCAGGGCGGCGCGGACGTCGCCGAGGACCGAGGCCAGACTGGTCACCGCGGGCCGCAGGTTCGCCGCGGCGAGGGCGACCCCGATCGCGAGCAGCGTGGACCCGACGAGCGGAACGTGACGATTCTTGACGACCGTCACCCTGCGACCCCGATCGGTGGCAGTCTGTGCGGCAAAGGTCGTCTGCTGGGTCGTCACGCGCCCACTATCGCAGACATGGGATGTTCGGATGA
Source organism: Lentzea sp. (assembly GCF_036380075.1). NCBI lineage: Bacteria > Bacillati > Actinomycetota > Actinomycetes > Pseudonocardiales > Pseudonocardiaceae > Lentzea > Lentzea sp. The sequence goes on from NZ_DASVFL010000345.1 coordinate 2,499, forward strand.
GAGGATGACGCTGTGCCGTTGGCCACTACCCGGCGGGCAGGCCTCGTCGACCAGGTGATCGACCAGATGAGAGGGGCGATCACCAGCGGCGAATGGCCCGTCGGGCAGCGCATCCCGCCCGAACCCGAGCTGGTCACCGCGCTCGGGGTCGGTCGGAACACGGTTCGCGAAGCCGTGCGAGCGCTCTCGCACGCCGGTCTGCTGGAGGTGCGGCAGGGCGACGGCACGTTCGTCCGCGCCACCAGCGAGATCTCCGGCGCGGTCCGCCGCATGTGCGGGACCGAGCTGAAGGAGGTCCTCCAGGTCCGGCGGACCCTGGAGGTGGAGGGTGCCCGCCTGGCCGCCAAGCACCGCACCGAGGCGGAGCTGGCGCGCCTCACCGACCTGCTGTACAAGCGCGACGCCGCGATGGAGGACGAGCGGTGGGCGGAGGTGGTCGAGCACGACACCGCGTTCCACGTGCTGCTTGTGCAGTGCTCGCACAACGCGCTCCTAGCGGAGCTCTACCAGGGCTTGACCGAGGCGGTCAAAGCTTCGGTGGCGGCCTCTGTCGACACCAGCCAGCCCGGCAACGACCAGGTGTCGCACACGGGACTGCTGCACGCGGTCCGCGACGGCGACCAGGAGAAGGCGGCGATAGAGGCGGGCGGGTTCTTCGAGGAGCTGATCGAGAAGTTCTGCTGAACGCGGACAACGGCTGTCCGCACGAGCTCATAGCGTGGGGGCCATGGACATCACGCCGTTCCGCATCGAGATCCCGCAGGCCGAGGTCGACGACCTCCGCTCACGTCTCGCCGGCACGCGCTGGCCCGAGGACGACCTTCCCGGCGTCGGCTGGTCCTACGGCATCCCGTCGAGCTACCTGCGCCCGCTCGCCGAGTACTGGGGCGGCGAGTTCGACTGGCGCGCCCAGGAGGAGCGTCTCAACTCGTACCCGCAGTTCACCACCGAGATCAGCAACCAGCGCATCCACTTCCTGCACGTCCGCTCGGAGAACCCGGACGCCGTGCCGCTGCTGATGATCCACGGCTGGCCGGGGTCGGTCGTCGAGTTCCTGAACGTGGTCGAGCCGCTCTCGCGGGACTTCCACCTCGTCATCCCCTCGATTCCCGGCTTCGGCTTCTCCGGGCCGGTGCGCAAGCCCGGCTGGAACGTGCTGCGGGTCGCGTGGGCGTTCGCGAAGCTCATGGAGGGCCTGGGCTACGACCGCTACGGCACGCAGGGCGGCGACTGGGGTTCCGGCATCGCGCAGGAGATCGGCCGGGTGTTCCCCGAGCAGGTCGTCGGCGTGCACGTGAACATGCTCCAGACGTTCCGGCCGTCCGGCGTCAACGACCTGACGCCCGAGGAGATGCGCGCGCTGGAGTCGCTCGAGGTGTACCAGAAGGAGCTCTCCGGCTACATGCACCTGCAACGCAGCCGGCCGCGCACGTTGTCGTACGCGCTGACGGACTCGCCGGTCGGGCAGCTGGCGTGGATCGCGGAGAGGTTCCACGACTGGACGGACAACGACGGCGTGCCCGAGGACGCGGTGGACCGCGACCAGATGCTGGCCAACGTGTCCGTGTACTGGTTCACCGGCACCGCGGGCTCGTCGGCGGCGCTGTACAAGGAGCAGGCCGCGTCGTGGGGCAAGCAGCAGCCGACCACGGTGCCGACCGGCGTCGCGGTCTTCCCGCACGACCTCAGCCTGCCGGTGCGGTCGCTGGCGGAGAAGATGATCCCGACGATCGTGCACTGGACGGAGTTCGACCGCGGTGGGCACTTCGCCGCGATGGAGGAGCCGGACCTGCTGGTCCAAGACATCAGGAAGTTCTTCGGATCACTGTGAGCACCACACTTTCCCACCGCACCCTCAACCGCACCCTCCTGGCGCGCCAGCTGCTCCTGGAGCGGACGGACATGCCGATCGTGCAGGCCGTCGAGCACCTCGGCGGACTGCAGGCGCAGGCACCGATCCCGCCCTACCTGGCGCTGTGGACGCGGCTCAAGCCGTACAAGGTCGCGGCGCTCAGCAAGCTCATCATCGACCGCTCGCTGGTGCGGATGACGTTGTGGCGCGGCACGTTGCACCTCATCTCGGCCGACGACGTCTACCTCATGCGCACGGCGTTGCAGCCGGAGCTGGACAAGTGGGCGAAGATCGTCATGCCGCCGGCCACGCGGGTCGAGATCGACCTCGACAAGCTGGCGCGGCTCACCCGCGAGTACATCGACTCCGAACCGCGGACCGTGGCGGAGATCGGCGCGTACCTGGAGGAGCAGTTCCCCGAGGCGAAGGCGCGCGAGCTGTCGACGCAGGCGCAGATGCTGGTGCCGATGATCCAGGTGCCGCCGCGCGGGATCTGGGGCGTGGGCGGCATCCCGCAGAACGTCGCGATGGCCACGTGGCTCGGCCGGGAGCTGCCGGAGCGGGCCGCGGTGGGTGAGCTGATCCAGCGCTACCTGCGCGCGTTCGGGCCCGCGACGCTCGCGGACATGCAGGCCTGGTCCCGGTTGATCGGCCTGAAGGCGCACGCGGCCGACCTCGACCTGGTCGAGTACCGCAACGAGGCCGGCAAGGTGCTGCTGGACGTGCCGGACGGCGTGATCGTCCCGGAGGACGCCAAGGCGCCCGCGCGGTTGCTGCCGGCGTTCGACAACGTGCTGCTGGGCCACGCGGACCGGACGCGCATCATGAGCGAGGACGCGCGGTCGCGGTGGGGCGCCGTGCGCAACGGCGTGTTCCCGCCGACGTTCCTCGTCGACGGGTTCCTGCGCGGCACGTGGAACGTCGTGGAGACCAGGGACACCGCGACGCTCGTGGTCGAGCCGTACTTCAAGACCACCAAGAAGGACATGGCCGGCGTGGTCCGCGAGGCCAAGGCCGTGCTGAAGGTGATGGCGCCCAAGAAGGCCCACGTGGTCGCTGCCCCTTAGGGCGGTCTTCCGTGCCCGCGCGGGTGTCTGGCGGCCGTGGTCCGGGACGCGGGCCGTGGTTCAGGCTCGGATCATGGCCGCACGCAGGGAAGCCGAGGTCACGAACGCTCTCGCGGACGGCAAGCGCAAGACCGCCGCCGCCGTCTCCGGGAGTCCGCACGCCCTGCTCGCCCTGCAACGCGACGCGGGCAACGCGGCCGTGGGCGCGCTCATGGCGGCCAAGCAGAAGCAGCCGGACGAGGCGCACATCGACGCCGCGCTGAAGGAAGTCCAGCGCGGCGAGCCCGACGTCGACACCGTCGAGAAGGGACTCAAGGCGGCGCAGTCCGCGGGCGTCCCGGTGACGATGGAGGGCCCGAAGCCGCCCGCGTCCGCGCTCGCCGTGACGACGACGGGGTTCGGCCCGAACTCCGTGCAGCCCAAGAAGCCCACTCCTCCCGCCAAGCCGGTGCCGGCGAAGTCGAAGCTCGGCACGGCGGGCGCGAAGCCGGCGGTCAAGTCCGGCGGTGGCGCGCCGAAACCGGCCGCGGCACCCGTCGTGCCCGCCGTCGCCGCGGCCGACCCGGCGTTCGTCCAGGTGGTTGAGAAGGTGAAGGGCGTCGCGGTGGCCAAGAGGGCGCACCCGCCCGCGGCGGCGAAGGCCAAGGAGGCGCAGGACGCGGCGCAGGCGCCGAGCGACGACCTGGCGGGGCAGGCGAAGGCCTCGAAGGTCGACGCGATGGACGCGCAGCAGGCCGGGTCGTTCGACAAGCAGGCGTTCATCGCGGCCGTGAAGAGCGCGATCGAGGCGAAGGCGCCGAAGTCGTTGCAGGAGGCCACGTCCCCGCAGGGCAAGGCCGACGGGGTCGGCGCCGAGGTCAAGGGCGTGGTCACCCAGGGCAAGGAGGGGCAGGCCAAGGACGTCGAACAGGCCACCGACGCGCCGCCGGACCAGTCGAAGGCCGTGCCGAAGCCCGTCACGCCGATGGCGGCCGAGAACCCCGGTGCCGCACCGGCGATCCCGGCCGCGGGTGCCGCGCCCAAGCCCGTTCCGGCAGCGCGGACCGACCTGACAGCGGGCAAGCGGCAGGTCGCGCAGGAGCAGGGCGACGTCACCGACGAACAGCTGCGCGGCTCCAACGAGCCGCAGTTCCAGCAGGCCCTGGACGCCAAGCAGACCGCCGCCGCGCACGCCGACACCGCGCCCGGCCAGTTCCGCGCGCAGGAGCAGCAGGTGCTGGGGCAGGCCAAGGCGGACGCGTCCGCCGAGACCGCCGCGGGCGTCGCCGGGATGCAGGGCGCGAAGAGCGCCGCACTCGCGAAGCTGGTGGCGGACAAGGGGAAGACGAAGGTCAAGGACGAGGCCAAACGCGCCGAGGTCACCACCAGGGTCCAGGGGATCTTCGCCACCACCGAGGCCGAGGTGAAGAAGATCCTCGGCGGCATCGACGCGAAGGTCGAGACCGCGTTCGCCACCGGTGAAGCCCAGGCGAAGCAGGCGTTCGAGTCGTTCGTCGCGGCCAAGGTCAGTGCCTACAAGCAGGACCGCTACAGCGGCTGGCTCGGCGGGTACCGGTGGGCCAAGGACAAGCTGCTCGGCATGCCGGACAAGGTCGACGAGTTCTACACCGCCGGCCGCGAGCTGTACCTCAGGCAGATGGACGGCGTGATCTCCCGCGTCGCCGACGTCGTGAGCGGCGACCTCTCGCTCGCGAAACAGCGGATCGCGTCCGGCAAGGCCGAGATCGCCGCATACGTGAAGACGCTCTCCCCCGAGCTGCAGAAGATCGGCGCCGACGCGTCCGCGGAGATCGGCGACAAGTTCGAGCAGCTCGAAAGCGACGTCAACGACAAGCAGAACGAGGTCGTCGACACCCTCGCCACCAAGTACACCGAGGCCAAGCAGGGCATCGACGAGCGCGTCGAGGCGCTGCAGGCCGAGAACAAGGGCCTGGTCGACGCCGCGATCGACGCCGTCAAGGGCGTGGTCAACACCATCCGCGAGCTCGCCGGGATGCTCCGCGACGTGCTGGCCCGCGCCGCCGGGGTGGTCGGCGACATCGTCAAGGCGCCCGTCGAGTTCCTCGGCAACCTGGTCGCCGGGGTGAAGGGCGGCATCCTCAAGTTCAAGGACAACATCCTCGACCACCTGCGCAAGGGCCTGATGGGCTGGCTCTTCGGCGCGCTGGCCGAGGCGGGCATCGAGCTCCCCGAGAAGTTCGACGTGCGCGGCATCGTCAAGCTGCTGGCGTCGATCTTCGGCCTGACCTGGGCGAACATCCGCACCCGGCTGGTGAAGCAGATCGGTGAGAAGGCGATGGCCGCCGCCGAGAAGGGCGTCGAGATCTTCCAGGTCCTGACGTCCCAGGGCGTCGCGGGCCTCTGGCAGATGCTGGTGGACAAGCTCGGCGACATCAAGGAGACGATCCTCGAGCAGGTGAAGGACTTCGTCGTCACGAAGATCATCACCGCCGGCATAACCTGGCTCATCGGCCTGCTCAACCCCGCCGCCGCGTTCATCAAGGCCTGCAAGCTCATCTACGACGTCGTGATGTTCTTCGTGAACAACGGCAGCCGGATCATGAAGTTCGTCAACACGGTGATCGACTCGGTGGCCGACATCGTGCGCGGCAACGTGAGCGGCGTCGTCACCAAGATCAACGACGTGCTCGGCCAGATGGTCCCGATCATCATCGGCTTCCTCGCGAGCGCCATCGGGCTGGGCGGCATCGGCGCGAAGATCCGGTCGATCATCGAGACCCTGCAGAAGCCGGTGAACAGGGCGCTCGACTGGGTGATCAAGAAGGGCCTGACGCTGGCCGGTCCGATCATCAAGGGCGTCAAGGGGCTCGGCGCCAAGGCCAAGGCGAAGTTCGACTCCGCCAAGGAGAGGCTGACCGGCCGCAAGAAGGACGCGGAGCCGGGCAAGGTCGACATCTCGAAGCCGGTGGAGATGAACGGCGCCGGGCACACGCTGTTCGCGAAGACCGAGGGCACCAAGCTCGTCATCGAGATGGCCTCGCGCCGCGACCGCATGGAGAACCTGCTGCGCCACGCCCGCGCCGAGCTGGCCCAGCGCAACGAGGCCAACCTCCCGCGCAAGGGCCTGAAGAAGGCGCTGGACGACGTCGAACGGCCGTTGGTCCTGGCGCAGAACCTGCACGACTCGCAGTACGCGCCGGGCGGCAGGATGACCGCCGACCTCGAACGGCAGATCAACGAACGCATCGTCGAGGCCGCCGGTCTGCTGGTGGACGTCGGCCGCACGTACGGGTTGAAGAGCCTCGAACACCTGGCGCACGCGTCGGAGTGGGTCACCGCCGAGCAGGAGCTCAAGGCCCCGTACCGCGGCACGAACTTCCGCCCGCAGGTCTACGGCGGCTGGAACTCCGACAACGACACCTACGGCAAGAACCGCAAGGCGGCCTTCACGCACTTCCGCTCGCTGATCCCGGCCGGCGCGCCCGAGCTCGCCAACCCCAAGGCCTACCACTGCCCGGCGTGCGGGAAGATCCGGATCAACGACAAGAGCGGCAGCCCGCTCACGTTCGACCACAACCCGTCCGTGGTGAACCACTGGATGTCCCACGGCGGCAACGACATGAGCTACGATGAGCGCAACGACTGGTTCAACGGCGGTGGTTCCGGCTCGAAGCTCGTGCCGATGTGCGGCAGCTGCAACTCCGGCAAGGGCGGCGAGAACCCCGTGCCGAACGACTTCAAGGTCCAGGCGAAGTTCCGCGGCCGGGGCGAGGGCAGGGCCTAGGCGACCTGCCTGATCACGTCGAGGGTCGCCGTGATCGCCGGCCGGCGCGAGGCCTGCGTGCGCCACACCGCGTACAGCCGCCGGGTGGGCGTGGGCCGCAACGGCACCGCCACGACGCCGTCCGGCACCTCCTCCCGGCCCAGCCTCGGGATCAGCGCGACCCCGATCCCCTTGGCCAGCAACGCCATCTGCGTCCGGTACTCGCTGATCCGGTACGCCACCACCGGTTCGATGCCCGCGCCGTGGAACGTCCGCTCCAGCCAGTCGAAGCAGATCGACCCCTCGGTCTGGCAGATCCACCGCTCGCCGGCGAGGTCGACGGGTTCGAGGAACTCCCTGCGCGACAACGGGTTCGCGACGGGGATCAGCACCTCGGCCACGTCGTCGCCGATGAACACGCGGGTCAGCGACTCCGGCACGGGCAGCGGCGTGTTCGCCCAGTCGTGCACGATCGCCATGTCCAGCTCGCCCCGTGCCACGGCCTCGGTGGCGTACGGCGGGTCGATCTCGGTCAGCCGCACGTCGAGCGCCGGGTGCCGGTCGAGCAGCCGCGCCAGGACCTCCGGCAGGAGTCCCCGCGCGGCCGTGGCGAACGCGCCCAGGCACAACCGGCCGATCGCGGTGCCGCGCTGCTCCTCCAGCGCGACCTCGGCCTCCTCGACGAGCTTGAGGACCTGCCCCGCGGTCTCGCTGAGCAGCAGCGCCGCGTCGGTGAGGCGGACTCCCCGGCCACTGCGTTCCAGCAGCGTGGTGCGGGTCTCGCGTTCGAGCTTGGTGATCTGCTGCGAGACCGCGGACGGCGTGTAGCCGAGCACGTCTGCCGCGGCGCCGACCGTGCCGTAGGTGGCGACGGCGTGCAGGGCCTTCAGTCTTCCCAGATCGAGCATGTAGCGATGCTAAACCCATAACCTAAGCAATCGAAACTGGTGCTAAACAGTCGGTACGCGCAGGCTGGTGGCCATGAGTCCCCGTCACGTCCCGCTCGCCGTGCTCGTCGCCGCCATCTGGGGCTTCAACTTCGTCGTGCTCAAGGTCGGTCTCGACGAGTTCCCGCCGATCCTGTTCTCCGCGCTGCGGTTCCTCGCGGCGGCGGTGCCCGCGGTCTTCTTCGTCGGCCGGCCCTCGGTGGCGTGGAAGTGGGTCGTCGCCGTCGGGCTGGTGCTCGGCGTCGCGAAGTTCAGCTTCCTGTTCATCGGCCTGAGCGCGGGGATGCCCGCCGGGTTGTCCAGCCTCGTGCTGCAGAGCCAGGTGATCTTCACGGCGGTGTTCGCCGCCGTGGTGCTGCGCGAACGGCCGCGGCCCGTGCAGGTCGCCGGGATCGCGCTGGCGGTCGCCGGCATCGGGATGATCGCCTGGGACTACGGGCTGTCGTCGCCGCTGCTCGGGTTCCTGCTGGTCATCGCGGCCGCCGCGTGCTGGGGAGTGTCGAACGTGCTGATGCGGTACGCGCGGCCCGCGGACACGCTGCGGTTCATGGTGTGGGTGAGCGCGGTGGCGGTGCTGCCGTTGTTCGCGCTGTCGGCGCTGACCGAGGACATGTCGGCGCTGGGCCGCCTCGACTGGGCAGGGGCGGGCGCCGTCGGGTACGTCGCGTGGATCTCGACGCTGCTCGGGTTCGGCGTCTGGGGCTTCCTGCTGCGCCGCTACGAGTCGTCGGTCGTGGCGCCGTTCTCGCTGCTGGTGCCGGTGTTCGGGATGTTCTCGGCCTGGGCGTTCCTCGGCGAGGACCTGACGCCGTTGCGCGCGGCGGCCGGCGGGGTCGTGCTGCTGGGCCTCGCTATCCCGCAGTTCGCGGGGCGCCGGGCGGCACGAACGGAAGTCCTGCCGGAGCCCCTCGTTCCAGCAGGTCGATGACCGCCTTCGTGTCGAGGTGATCGGCGACCAGGTCGCCCAGCAGGTCCAGCTGGGCCTCGCGGGCGGCCTGGAAGCTCACCTCGTCCGGCGTGAAGTCGCGGCTCGCGCGGTCGGCCGCCCACCGCAGGAACCTCCGCCGGAACGCGTCGTTCTCCAGCAGGCCGTGCCAGTGCGTGCCGAGAACGCGGTCGGTCTCCGCTCCCTCGTCGCCGACCAGCGGCTTCTCGGCGCTGCGGACGACCTGGCCGTGGTGGATCTCGTACCCGGTGACGGGCTCGCCCCAGACCGTTCCCGACGGCGTGGCCAGGGTCTTGCGGGCCTGGAAGCGGATGTCGACGTCGAGCAGGCCGAGCCCGTCGACCGTCCCGCTCCCGGACTCCACGTCGTCCTCGATGGTCTTCGCCAGCATCTGGAAACCACCGCAGATGCCCAGGACCGGGCCGTCGAACCGCTGGACCGCCCGCGCCAGGCCGGTTTCCCGCAGCCACGCGAGGTCGGACACGGTCGCCTTGGACCCCGGCAGCACGACGAGGTCCGCGTCCGCCAGCCGCGACGGCTCGGTCACGAACCGCACGGACACACCGGGTTCGCAGGCCAGCGCCTCGACGTCGGTGGCGTTCGAGATGCGCGGCAACCGGATCACGGCGACCCGCAGCCAGTCGCGCTTCGGTGGAGACGGCCGGCCGATCACGCCGTCGGCGTTGTAGGACAACGAGTCCTCGGCGTCGAGCCACAGCTCCTCGCGCCACGGCAGCACGCCCAGCACCGGACGTCCGGTGAGCGCCTCGATCTGCCGCAGACCGGGTTCGAGCAGGCGCTCGTCGCCGCGGAACTTGTTGACGACGAAGCCCGACACCAGCGCCTGGTCGGCGGCGTCGAGCACCGCGACCGTGCCGAAGAGGTGCGCGAACACGCCACCGCGGTCGATGTCGCCGACGACGAGCACCGGCAGGTCCGCCCGCGTCGCGAGGCCCATGTTCGCGATGTCGTTGGCGCGCAGGTTGATCTCGGCCGGCGAACCGGCACCCTCGCAGATCACGACCTCGTGGTCGTTCCTCAGTCCATCCAAAGTGGACAGGACGGTGTCGAGCAGGTGCTGCTTGCGGTCGCGGTAGCTCAGCGCGGACACCTCGCCGACCGCCTGGCCGAGCACGACGACCTGGGACGTGCGGTCGCTGCCGGGCTTGAGCAGCACCGGGTTGAACCGGACGCTGGGCTCCTGGAACGCGGCCCGCGCCTGCAGCGCCTGGGCCCGCCCGATCTCGCCGCCGTCGAGTGTGACGAACGAGTTGTTCGACATGTTCTGGGCCTTGAACGGCACGACGTCCACGCCCTGGCGTGCCAGGAAGCGGCACAGACCGGCCACGAGGACGCTCTTGCCCGCGTCCGAGGTCGTCCCACAGATCAACATCGCGCCCCGCATGGACGCCAATGCTGCCATCATCACCGTCATGGTCACCGTCGTGCTGATGCACAGCCCGTTCCTCGGCCCGTCGAGCATGCGCCCGCTGGCCGACGAACTGGCGTCCGACGGGGTGGCCGTCCTGCTCGCCGACCTGCAGATGAGGATCAACGAGGCACCCGTCCACCAGCGGCTGATCGGCGCCTTCGCGGACGCGCTGGACGACGCCGGGGCCGCGGGCGAGCTGGTGCTGGTCGGGCACAGCGGAGCGGGCCCGCTGCTGCCGTGCTTCGCCGACGCGCTCGAACTGGACGTCGCGGGCCTGGTGTTCCTCGACTCCGACCTGCCCACGCCCGGCAGGTCGTGGCGCGAGACCGTCGACCCCGCGCTGGTGCGCCAGGTCAAGGCGTCGGTGCGCGACGGCAAGCTGCCGCGCTGGGACCGGTGGTTCCCCGAGGACCCGCTGAAGCTGGTGCCCGCCGGGCTGCGCGAGGAGATGCGCGACGAGGCGCCCGAGGTGCCGTGGGAGTTCCTGAAGGAGCAGCGCCCGACCGTCGAGTGGTCGGGGCCCTGCGGGTACGTGCTGCTGTCGTCCGCCTACGACGACGCGGCGGCACGGGCCGAGGAGCTGGGCTGGCCCGTCGAGCGCGTCGAGTCGCACCACCTGGCGGCCGCGACGTCGCCCTCGACGGTCGCGGCCGCGCTCAAGTCGGTGATCAGCAGACTGTGAGGATCTCCGAGCCGGTGTCGGTCACGACGATCGTGTGCTCGAACTGAGCGGTCCAGCTCTTGTCCCTGGTGGTGACGGTCCAGCCGTCGTCCCACATCTCGCCCTCGAAGTCGCCGAGGGTGATCATGGGCTCGATCGTGAACGTCATGCCGGGTTCGAGCACGGTCTTCACCGACGGCTCGTCGTAGTGCAGGACCACGAGTCCGCTGTGGAACGTCCGCGCGATGCCGTGGCCGGTGAAGTCGCGGACCACGCCGTAGCCGAACCGCTTCGCGTACGCCTCGATGACGCGCCCGACGACGTTGAGCTCACGACCGGGCTTCACGGCCTTGATGGCGCGCATGGTCGCCTCGTGCGTGCGCTCGACCAGGAGCTTGTTCTCCTCGGAGACGTTGCCCGCGAGGAAGGTGGCGTTCGTGTCGCCGTGCACGCCGCCGATGAACGCCGTCACGTCGATGTTCACGATGTCGCCGTCCTCGACGACCGTGGAGTCCGGGATGCCGTGGCAGATGACCTCGTTGAGCGAGGTGCAGCACGACTTCGGGAAGCCCCGGTAGCCCAGCGTCGACGGGTACGCGCCGTTGTCGCACAGGAACTCGTGCGCCACCGCGTCGATCTCGTCCGTCGTCACGCCCGGCACGACGACCTTGCCGGCCTCCTGCAACGCCTGGGCGGCGAGCCGGCCTGCGACGCGCATGGCCTCGATGATCTCGGGCGGCTGCACCCACGGGTCGGTGCTCTTCTGCGGCGCGGGCTTGTCCACGTACTCGGGACGCACGATGCGCGAGGGCACCTGACGACGCGGGGATTGCACACCGGGTTGCAGCACAGCACGAACAGCCATGCGTCCCAGATTAGCCGTCGGCGCCGGGGGCCACGGTCACGAGCCCGACGTCGGCCGCCGCGACGAGCAGTCGCTTGTCGTAAGCCACGAACGCGTGCAGATCCGCGCGCAGGCGGCACGCCGT
>NZ_DASVFL010000346.1:0-13446 GCF_036380075.1 Lentzea sp.
CACGGCCGAACGGGCGTTGGGCGGAGAACTTCACGGGTTTGCGGGTGGCGAGGGTGACGTGAGCATGTTCGGCTAGTTCGGCAGCGATCTGGACGGCGGAGTTTCCAGCGCCCACCACGATGACGCGTTGACCTTGGAACGGTTCGTAGGTCCGGTATTGCGCGGCGTGCAAGACCGTGCCGGGGAAGTCGCCGAGGCCAGGGAGAGCCGGGCGATGCGGGCTGCCGAAGCCGCCGGTGGCGGCGATGACCAACGGCGCGGTGAACGTTGTACCTCCGGCGGTGCTGACGCGATATCCGTTGCTGTGCAGGACTTCGGTGACTCGGTGGCCGGTGCGGATGTCGGCGTCGAGGTGTTCGGCGTAAGAGCGCAGGTAGGCAACGACCTCGTCGCGGTGCGGGTAGCGCTCGGGATCGCCCGGGAACTGCAGACCAGGCAGGGCGCTGTAGCGGGCGGGCGAGAATAGGGTGAGGCTGTTGTAGTAGTGCGGCCAGGAGCCGACGGGGTCGTCGCCGGCCTCGAGCACGAGCGGACGAAGTCCTCGTGTGATGAGGGCGTGGGCGGTGGCGAGGCCGGACTGGCCGGCGCCGATGACGATGGCGTCGTGGTTGTTCATGGGCACCTCGAAGCAGCCGTCGCCGAGCACGGTGACGGTCGGGTGGTGGTCTGGGGTCAGTTGGCGGTGCGGCGTTCGAGGAAGACGGTGTCGCGCCACACGCCGTGGTGTTGTGCGATGCGTTCGCGGACGCCGAGGGTGCGGAAGCCTGCTGAGTGGTGCAGGGCGAGGCTGGCGCGGTTCTCGGGGAAGATCGAGGTCTGCAACGTCCACAGGCCCGCGTCGTCTGCGGCGGTGACCTGCTTGTGTACCAAAGCCTTGCCGACGCCGCGGCCACGGAATTCCGAGCCGACGTAGACGGAGGTCTCGGCGACGCCCGCGTAGCAGTCCCTTGTGGACACGGCGGTGAGGGCGGCCCAGCCCGCTACTTGGCCGTCGATCTCGGCAACCCAGCGGTGGTCGGGGAGCCACTTGGCGTCGAGCGCCCGACGCAGGGGGACTTCGGTTTCGAAGGTGGCGTCGCCGGTGGCGATGCCTTCGCCGTAGATGCGACGGACGGCGTTCCAGTCGGCGGCTTCCAGTGGGCGGATCAGCACGTCAGCGGGGAGGTCGGTCGGGCAGCAGGGGCGGGGCGCGAGCATGCCCATCACGACGTCGGCGGCGTGGGGAAGTCCGGTGCAGCACGACGGGTTCACGCTCACGTGCGTGGCGGTGCCTTCTCTGTGCTGACGTAGGAAGCCGACCTCGACGAGCTTGCGGACGTGGTGGGAGCAGGTGGACTGGCTGATGCCGACGAGTTCGGTCAGCTCGCCGACGGTCATCGAGCGGCCCGCAGTCGCGACGGCATGCAGGAGACGCACGCGGGTCGGTTCGGCCAGGCACGCGAACCAGTCCGCGTAGGTCGCGGCGTCGTCGGCGGGCAGCACGGCCGGCGAGGGCGCTGTCGTCGTCATGGGTTGAAGTATCGACGCAAATCGATGGTTGCGTCAATCGATCCGGGTCGATAGAGTCCGCCGTGTTGTTTTGAAATCCGTCGATTCAAGGGGTGTGTGGTGAGCGAGTTGCCAGTCGTCGTGGTGGGTGCCGGACCTGCGGGTTTGTCCGCGGCGGCCAACTTGGTCGAACGGGGCGAGCAGGTGCTCGTGCTGGAGGCGGGCGATCGTGCCGGTGCAGCGGTGTCGCAGTGGAACTACGTCCGGCTGTTCTCGCAGTGGAGCGAGCTCGTCGACCCGGCGGCCGAGCGCCTGCTGAAGGAGACCGGGTGGGTGCGGCCGGACGGGGACGCTTACCCGAGCGGCGGGGAGTGGGTGGAGAGCTACCTGCGGCCGCTCGCCGAGGTGCTGGGCGGTCGGGTTCGGTTCGGTGCGCGGGTGGTGGGGCTGGCGCGCCGCGGCCGGGACCGGATCGTGGACTCCGGGCGCGAGGACGAGCCGCTCACCGTGCACGTGGAGACCGCGGCGGGGGAGGAGCGGATCACGGCACGCGCGGTGATCGATGCGTCCGGCACCTGGGGCTCGCCGAACCCGCTTGGTGGAGACGGACTTCCGGCCGTGGGTGAGAAGGCGGCGGCTGCTCAGATCACGTACCGCGTACCTGACCTCGTGGCCGAGCGGGCTCGCTACGCGGGCAAGCGGATCGCCGTCGCGGGTAGCGGGCACTCGGCGCTGACGGCCCTGGTTGTGCTGGCGGAACTCGCCGAGGAGGAGCCTGGCACGGAGATCGTCTGGTTGCTGCGCCGCGGGGCCGTGGGCAACGCGTTCGGTGGTGGCGAGGCCGACCAGCTGCCGGCGCGTGGCGCGCTGGGGTTGCGCGCGAAGAAGGCGGCCGAGGCCGGGCACATCACCACCGCGACCGGGTTCCGCACCGCCGCTGTCGAGCGCGCGGACGACGGCAAGCTCACGCTGGAGTCGTTCGACGGGCACAAGGTCGAGGGCATCGACGAGGTCGTCGTCCTGACCGGGTTCCGGCCCGACCTGTCGTGGCTGTCGGAGATCCGTCTCGACCTCGACTCCGTGTTGCAGGCGCCGTCGAAGCTCGCGCCTTTGATCGACCCCAACGTCCACTCGTGCGGCACCGTCTACCCGCACGGCGAGGCCGAACTCCGGCACCCCGAGCCGGGTGTCTACCTCGTGGGCATTAAGAGCTACGGCCGCGCGCCGACGTTCCTGTCGCTGACGGGCTACGAGCAGTCTCGTTCAGTGGTGGCCGCGATCGCGGGTGACCACGAAGCCGCGGGTCGTGTGGAGCTCGTGCTGCCCGAGACCGGGGTGTGCGGTGGTGCGGGCGTGTTCGACGAGCCGGACGCTCAGAAGGGCGACGGTGGGTGCTGCGGTTCGCCGGAGAGCGGTGTGCTGACGGTCGGCCTTGCGCCCAGTGCGCGCTGACACCACAACGGCGGAGCCCAGTACCACTGCTGGGCTCCGCGGTGTGCTGATCGTCCTGTGCACCACCGAGATCATCAGCTGGGGGATCCTGTACTACGCGTTTCCGGTGCTGCTGCCGACAATCGGTGAGCGCACGGGCTGGTCGCACGCCGCGATCACCATCGGGTTTTCCGCGAGCCAGGTCGTCGCGGGGCTCGTCGGGGTTCCGGTGGGCAGGCTGCTCGACCGGCACGGTCCGCGCGCGATCATGACCACCGGCTCGGTCGTCGCCGTCCCGGCGGTCGTGCTGATGGCGACCGCGCAGTCGCTCGCCTGGTTCACGGCGGCGTGGCTGCTGATTGGCGTCGCGATGGCCGGGGTGTTCTACGCTCCCGCGTTCGCCGCGCTCACCCGCTGGTACGGGGCGAGGCGGGTGTCGGCGCTGACCGCGCTCACGTTGGTCGCGGGGCTGGCCAGCACGGTGTTCGCGCCGCTGACCGCCGTGCTGAACACGCACCTGGACTGGCGTGGGACCTACCTCGTGCTCGCGGGAATCCTCGCGGTCACGACGATTCCGCTGCACCTGTTCGGGCTGCGCCTGCCCTGGCCGGAGATCGAGCACGAGGCGGAGCACCACCCGTCGGCGGTCGCGCGGAGCAGGCCGTTCATCGTGCTGACGATCGCGATGAGCCTCGCCGCGTTCAGCGTCTACGCGGTCGTGGTCAACCTCGTGACGCTGCTGACCGAGCGCGGGATGTCGACTTCAGCGGCCGCCGTGGCCCTGGGCCTCGGTGGGGTGGGCCAGGTTCTCGGACGGCTCGGCTACGCGAGGTTGACCGCGAAGACGTCGGTGCGCACGCGCACCGCGCTCGTCCTGCTGGTGAGCGCGGTCGTGACTACGGCGCTCGGGCTCGTTCCCGGTCCGGCGCTGCTGCTCATCGCCGGCTCGGTGCTCGCGGGCGTCACGCGGGGGATCTTCACGCTGGTGCAGGCGACGGCGGTCACCGACAGGTGGGGTGCCGTCCACTACGGACGGTTGAGCGGACTGCTCACCGTGCCGGTGATGCTGACCGCGGCGATCGCGCCGTGGGCGGGCAGCGCCCTGGCCGAATGGTTCGGAGGATATCCGGCGGTGTTCGTCGTGCTCGGCATCGTCGGCGTGGTGGCGGCCGGGTTGTCAACGGCAAGCGTGCCGCGTTAGCTCGTACCCGTGGTCAACACGGGGAACGAGCAGGTGTCGGTCCGGCCCGCTTCGGTGGTGTTCGCGGCGGGCGCGGCCGTCGGACTGCTCGGCGGCATGATCGGCCTGGGCGGCGCCGAGTTCCGCTTGCCGCTGCTGATCGGGGTGTTCGGGTTCGCCGCGCTGTCCGCGGTCATCCTGAACAAGGCGATGAGCCTGGTCGTCGTGCTCACGGCGCTGCCCGCCCGGTTGGCCACCGTGACCGCCGCCGAACTCGGCTCGCACTGGGCGGTCGCGGTCAACCTGCTGGCGGGCAGCCTGATCGGCGCCTGGGCGGGAGCCGCGTGGGCCGTCCGCATGCGCACAGCCACCCTCTACAAGGTGCTTGCCGCGCTCATGGTGCTGATGGCCGTGGCGCTGGTTGGAACCCACTTCACGAGTCTGGGCGCGCTCAACCTGCCTCCTGCGGTCCAGGCGGTCGGCGGCGTCGCCGCAGGGTTCGGCATCGGTGTGGTCGCCGCGATCATGGGCGTGGCCGGCGGCGAGCTGCTGATCCCGACGATCACGCTGCTGTACGGGATCGACATCAAGACCGCCGGCAGTCTGTCGCTGCTGGTGTCCCTGCCTACCATGCTCGTGGCCTTCGCCCGCTACAGCAGGGACAACAGCTTCAGCGTCCTGCGTCAGAACCTGCGCTTCGGCACCGTCATGGTCGCCGGGTCCATCGTCGGCGCCCTGCTCGGCGGACTGCTCCTCGGAGTCGTCCCCGACCTGGTCCTGATCCCCGCCCTCGCGATCATCCTGCTGATCTCAGCGGTGAAGATCGCTCGCCACGACTGAGTCAGTCGAGCAGCTCCGCGACCAGGCCGCGCACGCGGCGGTCGATGTCGTCGCGGATCGGCCGGACCGCGTCGATGCCCTGCCCAGCCGGGTCCTCCAGCTGCCAGTCGAGGTAGCGCTTGCCGGGGAACACCGGGCAGGTGTCGCCGCAGCCCATGGTGATCACCACGTCGGACGCCTCGACGTCCGCGGTCGTGAGCTTCGACGGGATCTCGGCGGTGATGTCCAGGCCCCACTCGGCCAGCGCGGCCGCGGCGGCGGGGTTGACCTTCTCGGCGGGTTCGGAGCCGGCCGAGCGGACAGCGATGCGGCCCAGGCCGTAGTGCTGCAGCAGCGCGGCGGCCATCTGCGAGCGGCCGGCGTTGTGCACGCAGACGAACAGCACTTCGGGGGTCTTGGACACGTCGGTTTCTCCTTGCTTTCCAGCGGGTTTCTCAGTCTTGGAGCAGTTCGGACAGCAGACCACGCACGCGGCGATCGATGTCGTCGCGCACGTCGCGGACGGTTTTCAGCGAAGCACCGGCCGGGTCGGCGACGTCCCAGTCGAGGTAGCGCTTGCCGGGGTAGACCGGGCAGGAGTCGCCGCAGCCCATGGTGACCACCACGTCGGCGGCGCGCACGACCTCGTCGGTCAGCGGCTTCGGGAACGCCTCGGTGAGCTCGATGCCGAGCTCGGCGAGCGCGTCGGTCACGGTCTGGGGGATGGTGCCCGTGGGCTTGCTGCCTGCCGAGCGCACGGAGACCTTGCCGAACGCGTGGTGCTCCAGCAACGCCGCGGCGATCTGGGAGCGGCCGGCGTTGTGCACGCAGATGAACAGCACCTGCGGCACGGTGATGGTCGTCAGGCCGTCGGCGCGGCCCTGGTCGGTCAGCCGCTGGCGGGCGAACCTCGCGGTCAGGACAGGCAGGTAGGTGGTGACGGTGGCGTTGTCGGCGAGCAGGTCGTAGGTCTCGTCCACGACCTTGGAGATGGTCTCGCGCCCGAACACGCCGTGGAACTTGTCCGAGAGTTCGTCGGTGATCCGGAGCAGCTGGGCGCTGAGCTCGTGCTGGGGGAGTCCGCTGGTGCGGGACATCAGATCTCCTTGGACCGAAGTTTGTCGATGCAGATCACACAAGGTGTATCGACTTTTGTCAATCCAAGCGGCTATGGTCTTGCTCATGACGAGCCAGGACCAGACGCTGCTCGACTCGACGACGGCCGCCCGCCTGTTCAAGGCGCTCGGCGACCCGATCCGCGTCGAGCTGGTCGGGCTGGTTCGCCGGACCGAGGGCCAGGAAGCCTGCTTCTGCGACCTCGCCGACCAGTTCGACATGCCGCAGTCGTCCCTGAGCCACCACCTCAAGATCCTCGTGCAGGCTGGAGTCCTCAGCCGCGAACGTCGCGGCACCTGGAGCTGGTACCGCATCGACAACGCCGCCATCGACACCCTCGCGGCCGTGCTCGCGCCGGGAGGGCCGTTGCGCGACGCCAGCGCCTGCTGCGACTGATCTGACCGAACAGCCCTACCCGACCCCCCGTCGGGCGATCACGCCTGCCCACACCCAGGAGAACCCGTTGACCACCAACCAAACCGCGGCACCAGACGTGCTGCACCGACTGTCCTTCCTGGACAGGCTGCTGCCGGTGTGGATCGGCCTCGCCATGGTCGCCGGGCTCGGCCTCGGCCGGTTCGTACCGGGCCTGCAGGGCGTGCTCGAAGCGGTGAAGATCGGCGAGGTGTCCCTCCCGATCGCCCTCGGCCTGCTGCTGATGATGTACCCGGTGCTCGCCAAGGTCCGCTACGACAAGCTCGACACCGTCACCCGCGACCGTCGCACGATGGTGTTGTCGCTGGTCCTGAACTGGCTCCTCGGCCCGGCGCTGATGTTCGCGCTCGCCTGGATCTTCCTCGCCGACCTGCCCGAATACCGCACGGGCCTGATCATCGTCGGCTTGGCCCGCTGCATCGCGATGGTCATCATCTGGAATGACCTGGCATGCGGTGACCGGGAGACCGCCGCAGTGCTTGTGGCGTTGAACTCGGTGTTCCAGGTGATCATGTTCGGGGTGCTCGGCTGGTTCTACCTCGACCTGCTGCCCGGCTGGCTCGGCCTCGACACCGCCTCCGTCGAATTCTCCGCCTGGGAGATCGCAAAGTCCGTGCTGATCTTCCTCGGCATCCCGCTGCTGGCCGGCTACCTCAGCCGCAGGCTGGGGGAGCGCTCGAAGGGCCGGGAGTGGTACGAGTCGAAGTACCTGCCGCGCGTCGGCCCGATCGCGTTGTACGGGCTGCTGTTCACGATCGTCGTCCTGTTCGCGCTGCAGGGCGAGACCATCACGAGCCGCCCGCTGGACGTCGTACGGATCGCGCTGCCGCTGCTGGTGTACTTCGCGATCATGTGGGCTGGTTCGTACGCGCTGGGCAAGGCGTCCGGGCTGTCGTACGAGCGGACCACGACCCTGGCCTTCACCGCGGCTGGCAACAACTTCGAGCTCGCCATTGCCGTCGCGATCGGTGTGTTCGGCGTGACCTCGGGGCAGGCCCTGGCCGGTGTGGTCGGGCCGCTGATCGAGGTGCCGGTGCTCGTCGGGCTCGTCTACGTGAGCCTGTGGTTGCGGCGTCGATGGGCGGCCCGTGCCGAAGTCTGAGGTCCTGGTGATCGGCGGTGGCCAGGCAGGTCTGGCCGCCGCCTTTTACCTGCGCCGCGCTGGTCTGTCCTATGTGGTGCTCGATGCCCAGCCGATGCCCGGCGGTGCGTGGCCGCACGGCTGGAACTCCCTGCGGCTGTTCTCGATCGCCCGCCACAGCTCGTTGCCCGGCTGGCCGATGCCGGCCTTCCCAGACGGCTACCCGACCGCGCAGCATGTGGTCGACTACCTGACCGCCTACGAGAAGCGCTACGACGTGCCGGTGCACCGGCACGTCGTGGTGACCTCGGTGAGTCGTGATGGCGACGAGCTGGTGGTGCGCACCGATTCCGGGGACTGGTCCGCGCGGCACGTGATCAGCGCGACCGGCACCTGGTGGCGGCCCTTCCGGCCGCTGATGGATCTGCCGGGCCGCCAGCTGCACACCGTCGACTACCGCGACCCGCAGGAGTTCGCCGGGCAGAAGGTCGTCGTGGTCGGTGGCGGCAACTCCGGCGCGCAGATCGCCGCCGACCTTCTGCCGCACGCGTCCCTGACGTGGATGACCCGGCGACCGCCGCGGTACATGCCCGACGAGATCGACGGAAAGGCGCTGTTCGACATCGCCAGCCGTCGCGTGGGCGGGGTCGGCGAGCTTGGCGACATCGTGGCGGTGCCGCCGGTACGGGAAGCTCGGTACAGCGGTTTGCTCGTGGCCACACCGATGGATCCTGGTGTGCTTGCCGAGGCCGACGCCGTGATCTGGTCTACCGGGTTCCGGCCCGCACTCGGTCACCTCGCGCCGTTGCAGCTGCGCGACGAACACGGCCGTATCGCGGTGGACGGAACGACCGCGATCGGGGAGCCTCGTCTGCACCTGCTCGGGTACGGCGGTTGGACCGGTGCCGCGTCCGCGACCCTGATCGGCGTCGGGCCTACAGCGAAGGCCACCGTGGCGAAGATCAGCTCAGCTTTGGACGCTCGATCGTGACGCCGAGCAGTTCCTGGGCTTCGTTGATCGAGGCTGACAGCGTCTCGTTGTCGAGCAGGTCGTTGATCGTGAGAGCCACCTGGACCACGCAGACCGCGGCAGCCGCGAGGAAACTGCCGAAGATGCTGATCACGGGGTGATCCGCGAGACCACCGTCTTCTTCGCGGATGTAGGCCTCGGCGCCTTTCGCAGTGGGGTGGACGTGCGTCGACATCAGCCGGTACGGGATGTAGAGACTTCGCGCACCGTAGGCGATGCAGAGCTGCGCGAAGTTGGCGAGAAAGGGCCGCAGCGGGTGCTTGGCGCCCTCGGGGCGCGTCAGTTCTTCTGGGATCGGCCAGCCGGCGGCGACGAGGTCGTCGTACAGCTTGCGTCGCCGCTCCTCGTCGTAGGCGTCGACCGCGGCCATCGCATCCGCGCCTACATCCACGACCCACTGCAACAACAGGCTGTGCTCGACGATCGATCGCAAGCTTGGGGCGCTCTCGTGGCCCAGGCCCGCGCCGTGCGCGAGCAGGACGAGTTTGCAGCTGCGGTTGATCCACGTCCACCAGCCGTAGACGGCCCTGAAGACCTGCTCGTTCTCCGCGGGGATGACCACCTGGCCCGTCTCGATGATGTCGTCGAATGCCTTGACCAGGACTTTGATCGCGTCCTCAGCTGCGTCGCTCACCTCACAGAGTGTCCGCCGAGCCTTGACTCCGCCAAAATACTCAACGAGAATTGACTCAATGAACGTTGAGTGGTCTTCCTCTGTGGTGGAGCGGGCGCGGCTGCACTCGGTGCTCGGCGAACCCGCGCGGCTGGCGATCGTCGACCGGCTGCTCCTCGGTGACGCCTCGCCCAGCGAGGTCGGCCGCGAGCTCGGCCTGCCAAGCAACCTGCTGGCCCACCACCTGAAGCTGCTCGAACAGGCAGGCGTGCTCGAACGGATCCGCTCCGAAGGCGACCAGCGCCGCAACTACCTGCGCCTGCGCACCGATGCGCTGACCGGCCTCGGACCGGCCGGGAGCCGCATCGCCCCGCGAGTGGTGTTCGTCTGCACCTACAACTCGGCGCGCTCCCAGCTCGCCGCCGCGCTGTGGAAGAAGCGCAGCACCGTGCCCACCGCCTCCGCCGGCACCAAGCCCGCGGACGGAGTGCACCCCCTCGCGGTCGCGACCGCCAAGGCCCACGGCATCCCGCTGTCCCGCGCTCGCACCGCCCACGTCGAGGACATCCTGCGGCCGGACGACCTCGTGGTCGCCGTCTGCGACAACGCCCACGAACAACTCGGCGACCTGCAACGCCTGCACTGGTCGGTGCGCGACCCGGCCCGCGCTGGCACCGGGGACGCCTTCGAGCACGCCTACCTCGACCTCGCCGACCGGGTCGACCGGCTGGCCCCCGTCGTTCACCAGTCTGGAGAACAGCGATGACCCTCAGCATCGACCAGCAACTCGCCCTCAAGACCGCCGCCAGCCGACTGCGGCAGCAGTTCGACGGCAACTTCAGCACCGAGACCATCGAACGGTTCCTGCACACCAGCTACGACCAGTTCGCCTCGAACAGCACCGTTGCGAACTTCCTGCCGCTGCTGGCCGAACGGTTCGCTCGCCAGCGCCTGCACGCCCTCGCCAAGGTCGAGGGCCACGTGACGGACAACAAGCCCATCGTCCTGTTCCTCTGCGTGCACAACGCCGGTCGCAGCCAGATGGCTCTCGGCTTCTTCGAGGACCTCGCCGAGGACCGCGCGGTGGCCTGGTCCGGCGGCTCCGAGCCCGGCAATCAGGTCAACCCTGCCGCCGTCG
This sequence comes from Lentzea sp., assembly GCF_036380075.1. Classification (NCBI taxonomy): domain Bacteria; kingdom Bacillati; phylum Actinomycetota; class Actinomycetes; order Pseudonocardiales; family Pseudonocardiaceae; genus Lentzea; species Lentzea sp. Next base: position 10,332 of record NZ_DASVFL010000346.1, read on the forward strand.
AGGCCATGATGGAACGCGGTATCAACATCTCCCGCGAGTTCCCGAAGCCCTGGACCGACGAGATCGTCCGCGCCGCCGACGTGATCGTCACAATGGGTTGCGGCGACGCCTGCCCCGTCTTCCCCGGCAAGCGCTACCTCGACTGGACCCTCGACGACCCTGCGGGTAAGGACGTCGCCGATGTCCGCCCCGTGCGCGACGAGATCGAACGCAAGGTCCGCGGGCTGCTCGCGGAGTTGGGCGTCGAAGCTCGCGCCTGAACGACGAACGGGACCGTCCGAGTCGGACGGTCCCGTTCGTCGTTGCTCACTACGCCGAGGCGCGGTCTGCGCTCACGCTCGCCAGGAGCGCGGCCATCCGATCAGCGGTCTCCGGCCGCGCCCGGTAGTAGACCCACGTCCCGCGTCGTTCGGAGTCGACCAGACCGGCCTGCCTCAACAGCTTGAGGTGATGTGAGATCGTCGGCTGAGAGAGGTCGAACGCTGGCGTCAGATCGCAGACGCACACCTCGCCCGACGGCTTCGACGCGATCATCGAGAACAAGCGCAGGCGCACCGGATCACCGAGCGCCTTGAACACCGTCGCCATCTCCTCGGCCCGCTCCTTCGCGAGCGGTTCCTCTGACAGCGGCTCGCAGCAGCCCTGACCTTGGTTCGACATACTTCAATATTGACGCGACTTCGCCTCCGGTGCAAACATGACATAGACAAACGTCTATACAACCTGGAGGGGTGCCGCTCATGAGCGAGCAGACCGAGCTGCGTGAGACCGTTCGTGCCCGCTACGCCGCCGCCGCGATCGCCGTCACGGTTGGCGGCGGGGGTTGCTGCGGCGGTCAGGCCGTCGAGGTCGACGAGACCTTCGGCGCGACGCTCTACCAAGCGGCTCAGCGCGACGAGCTCCCCGCCGAAGCGGTCGCCGCCTCACTCGGCTGCGGCAACCCCACCGCAGTCGCCGAACTCCGCGAAGGCGAGCGGGTGCTCGACCTCGGCTCCGGCGGCGGCATCGACGTCCTGCTCTCCGCCCGCCGCGTCGGCCCCACCGGCAAGGCCTACGGCCTCGACATGACCGACGAGATGCTCGAGCTGGCGATCTCCAACGCGGCCAAGGCCGGCGCCACCAACGTCGAGTTCCTCAAGGGCAACATCGAGTCGATCCCGTTGCCCGGCAACACCATCGACGTCGTCATCTCCAACTGCGTCATCAACCTCTCCGTCGACAAGCCCGCCGTCTTCGCCGAGACCTTCCGCGTCCTGCGTCCCGGTGGTCGCCTCGGTATCTCCGACGTAGTCGCCGACGACCACCTCACCCCGGCGGAGCGCGCCGAACGCGGCTCCTACGTCAGCTGCATCGCCGGTGCGCTCACCTTCGCCGAGTACCGCGAAGGACTCAAGGCCGCGGGGTTTGCCGACATCGAGATCACGCCGACCTTCGAGGTGGCCGACGGCATGCACGGGGCGATCGTTCGCGCGGTGAAGCCGCATTGCGCCGAGGCTGTCGGCGCAAGTGCTCCAGTAGACGCCCAAGCCGCCTGCTGTGGTGTCAGCGCGTGCTGTACTTCCGACGAACGTACTGTCGATCCGAACCTGACAACCTCTGAGGCCAAGGCGGCTTCCGGGTGTAATTGTCAGCAGTGATCACTGCATGAATCCAAGGTGGAGTAAGGCGTCGCGGGACACTTGATCTTAGGGCTGCCACTCGCTGCCCGAAATTGTCGGACCTGCCGGTTAGCATCGAGGCCTTCGTGAGTCACGCGCCGAGCAGAAGGGGCTTCGATGCACATCTCGGCCGTCTACATCCGCTTCTTCCGCTCGTTCAACTACGACTACCTGCGCAAGACTAAGCAGGGCTTCACTCCCGCACCATGGGACATCCTCGATGGAGACTTGAAGTACCCGTTCGTCAAAGTCCCTCTTGAAAGAGGCGTGACCACAGTGGTGGGTGCCAACGAGTCCGGCAAGAGTCAGCTGCTGTCCGCCATCAAGTGTGCTCTCACGGGCGAGGGCATCGAGCTGGGGGACTTCTGTCGGTACTCGTAGTTCTTCGCTGTCGATGACACGATGGCGGTGCCGGACTTCGGGCTCGAGTTGGCAGGCCTCACGGCGGAGGATCGGACCGCAATCGGTAAGAGCCTCAAGTCGAAGGTCCAGTTGAAAGAGCAGGTCTGCCTGTTTCGCATCAACGGTGAGCCTGTTGTGTACGTGCCAGACGGCGACGAGTGGCAGCCCGTCCAGGTGAAAGACATCAAGGCACTGGAAGCGGTGCTTCCGCGGGTGTTTGAGATCAACTCGGACGTCGCGCTGCCTGACAGCGTTCCAATCCACTACCTCGTGCACGGAGAGGAAACTTTCCAGTCCACTCCGCGTCCGTTGCGGCAACGGTTCCTTCGCGAAATCACCGGGAAAGCGTTCGAGTGGTTCGGGCAGGCCCTTCCCGCGGCCGAGTCGCACCCGGCGTCAAGTGCGTTCAACGCTGCCAACACGTTCCCCAAAGGCCACCTCGATCAGCTGAAGCTTGCCGAGAAGCTGTTGTTCAAGGTGGCGGGCATCAGCAAGAAGGCGTTCGCCGAGCTGCTCCGCGCAGTGGATGCTGACAACGACGGATACGCCAACGGTGTCGTCGCCCAGATGAACAAGAGCTTGGCCAAGAACCTGAACTTCCCGAAGTGGTGGTCACAGGACCTGCACTTCGAGCTTCTCCTCACCCTGAGGGACCAAGACCTCGTCTTCACGATCCGGGACCGGACGGGTACCGAGTACTCGGCCGGGGAACGCAGCATGGGGCTGCGCTACTTCCTGAGCTACTTCATCCAGTACCTCTCCCACGACAAGCCGGAGTCGGGCGGCCGGGAGATCCTGCTCATGGACGAGCCCGACGCGTACCTGTCCAGTGCGGGGCAGCAGGACCTCCTGAAGATCTTCGAGGACATCGCAGAGCCCGAGAACCCCGAACGAACCCCTTGTCAAGTCGTGTACGTGACGCACTCTCCCTTCCTCATCGACAAGAACCACGGGGAGCGCATCCGTGTCTTGGAGAAGGGGGTAGGGGACGAGGGGACTCGTGTGGTCCGCAATGCGGCGCAGAACCACTACGAACCTCTGCGATCTGCGTTCGG